>NZ_JBTNDB010000020.1:0-79671 GCF_054511175.1 Arthrobacter sp. Sr24
CACCTCCGAGGCTCTGCCCTAGGCTTCCGGAATCTCACCAACTACGTCGCCAGATCGTTGCTGGAATCCGGAGGCTTCAGACCGAAACTACACTCTGAATTCTGAAGAGCCCTATATGAACCCGGCCGGCTCCATCGCCGACCCTCACAAAGAGGGAGAGCGTCTGCTCTTTTCAAATTTTCGCCCCTTTTTTACCCGAGCTGGGGTCGAGGTCGTTGACTGCCCTGCTGTGACTAGAGGGGCCAAGAATGGCGCCGACATACGCATCGCAATCGACGTAATGACGGCTCTAAAATCAAACGTCAAATACGACGAGTTCGTCATCGCATCAGCCGACGCCGATTTCACCCCGCTGCTACAAGTGTTGCGAGCTGAGGATCGCATGGTGACGGTGATTGCGACTGTAGCAACCTCGGCCGCCTACGAATCACTAGCGGACCGCTTACTCGATGAGAAAGATATATTCGCGTTAATTGCATCCGAATCGCCAAAAAATACTGAATCAGCTAAGACTCCTGCCACTCCACATCCGGAAAAACTATCCCCGGAAGTGAAGGCGACCAAAGTAAAAGAGCCAGGTGGGAGCCAGCACCAGAACTTCGAAAAAGCCGCACGCCGAATATATTCACGATCAAAAACGCCGATCAGCCTATCTCTTCTGGGATCGGAAATCAGGGCCACTCCAGGAATTGGCGCCCTGGATGGCCAATGGTTTGGAGCAAAGTCCTTCGTTCGAGCGATCAAGGTTCTAGAACTGCCCAATGCCAAATTTTCCCAACACTACCTGTGGGACTCAACCCGTCATGAGGCACCCACCGCCATCACGGCAGGAAAAACTCCAGCAGTCTCACCGCCCAGCGTCCCTGTGACCGTACCGACCAGAGAACAACCCTCCATCCCGGCAACCGTCATGCATTACTCAAAAGTCACGGGAATGCCGAAGATAGCGTCGAACGATTGGCCGTTCGTTTATCAGACACTTGCGGATCATGCCGCCCTGCACCTTTTCAACTTGGCGGAATCAACCAAATGGTCACGAGACCAGGCCATTGTGGCCGGCCGAGGGATCTCGCGCAGGACCTTCACATTCGTCGTTTATGCAATTCTTGGTGGGGGTACCGACTTAGACGCGGACCCCTCCCCTGACGCAGCGGATATCTCTCGCGCAGTATTCATTTCCGTATTGCAGCGTGCAGAGCTCGCTGGCCTCGAAGTCAACGAGTCCGCCAAGCGTGAATTGGCAAAGTGGCTCCATTGTGAGGACACAGAGTTCATCGCTGCCAGTGAAGGAGACTGAGTTGGTGCGGCTACGCTGCCCGACGGCCTGGACGTGAGGCCGCTGCAACTGCTTCCCGTCGGTCCTTTGTGGGCCAAGTAAACGCCATCGTCAGTGATGAGACCACCAAAACGAACGCACCAATGAAGATGCCGGAGTCCATCCAGAATTGGCTGGGGAACAGCCTGATAAGCGTGTCATCGGTGTAGAAGGTCCAGGATCCATCGGCGAAGAAGATCTTGTGGAACTCCGTGAAGAACCGCTCCCAGCCAGTCACGGCAAAGACTCCCAACCCGATAATCAGGGCCAACGTGAAGATGGATCCGGCGAAGAGAGCCCGACGGTTGCCGCCAAAGCTGCGACGCGAAAGGTAAATCATGCCGATCACCATAATGATGGCCAAGGCCAAAGCGCTCAAGAACGCCATGACGATGACGGTCTTGACGTCGGCCATGTGCCCAACTTCGCGGGTCAGGAATAAGGGGTTGCCAATGTCATTGACCAAATCTCCCAAATAGCGCGCGGGGGCAAAGTTGAGCAGGTAATCCACCGTGTAGGAGCCGTAGGTGACCCGGTCCTCAGTGGTGAAACCGAAGCTGTCGGCGGGGAATCCGGGACGGTGGTATTCAATCCACAAAAAAGTAGAGGTGGTGACAAGCCTGATGGCCAGCACCAGCAAGACGATCGGATAGAACACCGTGATCAACACTTGGAACACTCGGGTCAGCACCGGCTTGGTGTTGGCGGCTTTGTCCCTAGCAGCCTGACGCTTGGCCAACTCTTCTACAGAGGGTCGCATAGCGGCGCTGTCTTCCCCGGAGACATCCGCTGCCCCCGCGGTTTCGGTTCCGTCCTCTGAAACACTCTTGGCCAAGGCAGCAGCTATTTCCTCATCCGTGGGGAGCTGCGGCAGGCGAGACGCCGGGCGCATGGGCTCGTCGGCTTCCTTCATTTTGATCTTTGAGACTCCAGATTCGGCAACCGGCGCTGCAGCCGGTGCGGCCGCGCGCCGGGCACGAGCTTTCTCCGCGGCCGCGGCCGTAGCCGCGCGAGCAGCAGCACCCTCCGGCTGAACCGGATTGTCCGGAAGGGAAGCGTTCCGCGCAGGGCTGTCCGCTGCCGCGTCAGGGGCCGTTGAATCGAGGGCTGCTGAGTCTTGGGGCTTTCGGTTCTCGCTCACAAGTCGAAACGATACCGGCCGGGAGTCACCCCTGGGCGGTGCCACCCCGGGATGTTGCCAAACTGTCACCGTACTAGCCATCAGTGGTCATGTCGGTATCTTCATCCGAGCCGGCCCCCATGCCTGATACTGTCACGATTTCCTGCGCGTGTTCCGGCTCAAATTCCGGCACCGCCGCAGTCTCGAGGATCTGTTGTGGCCTGGTTAACGGCATTTCTTGCAGGGGTGCTGGTAGTGGCCGTTTGGCGCCGAACCCTCCGGTGGCGGATTGGTGCCGGATGCCCCGCAACATATAGGGCACCAAGTAGTCTCGCGCCCAGAGAATGTCGCCCACCCTTGCCTCGCTCCAGTTCAGCGCCAGAAGCGGTGTGGGCATCAGTGGCTCCAACGAGTGCGGCACATTGAGTGTTTCCAGCACCATTGAGGCAATGGCCTGGTGGCCCAGCGAGGAGGGGTGCAACCTGTCACGGCCCCACATCCGGGAATCGTGCAATTCAGTCATGGCCCACAAATCAGCAACAATCGCGTCGTGGCGTTCTGCGATGCTGCGCATATTCTCATTGAAGATGGCGATCTTTGTCCGGAATTGCCCCATCACCGTAGAGCGGCCTGCATCCGGTCCGGCAAAAAGCAGCACTGTTGTACCCCTCATGCGCAGGCGCACCACAGCCTCTTCCATGTGTTCGGCAAGTTTGTCCGGGTCGGCTCCGGGGCGTAATAGATCGTTCCCACCGGCCTGGATTGAGACCAAATCCGGGTGCAGGGCCAGTGCCGGGCCGATCTGGGTCTCCACCACCTCGTGCAGCAGTTGGCCTCTGATTGCCAAGTTGGCGTAAGCAAAGTCGGGAACGCCCACACTGAGGTCTTCGGCCGCCCGGTCAGCCCAACCGCGGTAGCCGCCGGGGCTGTAGGGCTGAGGATCGTCTAAGCCCTCCGTGAAGGAATCCCCCAACGCGACAAAGCGACGCCAAGGGTGCGGAGGCGCCACCTTGTTCGCGCCTCCTAGGTCCCGAGGTTCAGCATCAAGTCCCATGACCCCATCCTGCACCTCGGATAGCTGTGAGGGGAAGAGTGCGCCCCGCACGCAGCAGAGAGGACAGCGAGTAACGATCTGAACAACAGCGAGGGGCTCACGCTGAGCGGATGGAGGCTCCGGCGTCGTCCGCGTCTAGATCGCCGAGCTCACCGGCACGCACTGCCCGGCCACCCAAAATCAGGGTGTAGGCCCAGTACGCGGCCAGCACCAGTGAGCCGATCGTGATCTTGGCCCAGACGGGGAGCGGGCTCGGGGTGACATAAGCCTCGACCAGGCCTGAGACGAACAGCACCAGAACCAGGCCCACGGCCACTGTCATGAGGGAGCGGCCCTCGAGCGCCAGCGAATCCAGGCGTGTGCGGGGCCCCGGACTCACCCACGCCCAGAAAATGCGCAGCCCAGCGGCACCGGCGATGAAGATGGCGGTCAGCTCCATGAGGCCGTGCGGCAAGATGAAACTGAAGAACACATCACCCTTGCCATAAGCGAACATGGCACCGGCCGTGATACCCACATTCTGAGCGTTCATGAAGATTTGGTACGGCACAAAGGCGCCCGTGATCCCAAAGGCCACGCACTGGGCGGCGATCCATGCGTTGTTGGTCCAGACCGCGCCGGCAAAGGAGGCTGCCGGGTTCTCCGAGTAGTAATTGACGAAGTCGTGGTTGACCAGCTGTTGCAGCTCGGCATCCGTGCCCAGCGCCGCCTGTACAGCAGGATCCCCTGACACCCACAGCGCGAAGAGGGCGGCGATGGCCACAAACACGGCACCAATGATGAGGGTCAGCCACCGCACCCGATAAAAAGCCGCTGGCAGGGCGATGACAAAGAACCGGGCAATGTCCACGAAGATATTGCTCCGGGCTCCCGTGAAGCGAGTACGGGCGGTGGCCAGAATGGCTGAGAGCGATGCGGACAGGGCGCTCTCGGCCGTCACGGAGCGGATCAGCGACAAATGCCCGGAGACACTTTGATACAAATGCAGGAGCTCGTCTGCTTCGGGACCGTTCAGCCGCCGCTTCCGGGCAAGCTCATTGAGCCGTTCCCATTGCGGGCGGTGCACCGAGGTAAAGGCATCCATGTCCATTCAAACCAGCATATAGGCCCGGCGGGTGTGGGCGTGGATAGACTGTTTTCATGTCCGCAATCATCACCGGCGAAGCCGTTGTCCTCGAGCTGCGCCCCGCCTCCTTCGCCGCACGGTCGTTGGCCACTGCCATCGATGTCTTGGCCACACTGTTGGTTGCCCTTGGGCTGTTCTTCCTGCTGGCCTCGTTGGATTCGGTCGTGGACCCGACGGCCATGCGCGCCATTGTGCTGAGCGTGGCCGTGGGATTGCTGGTGATAGTTCCCATCACGGTGGAGACACTCAGCCGCGGCAAGTCTCTAGGCAAGCTGGTCATGGGGCTGCGGATTGTGAGGGACGACGGCGGTTCCATCCGTTTCCGTCACGCCCTGGTCCGGGCATTGCTCGCTGTGTTGGAAATTTACATGACGCTGGGTTCGGTGGCCTGTTTGGTCTCGCTATTCAATGACAAGTCCAAAAGGCTCGGCGACATGTTGGCTGGTACTTACGCAATTCGCGACCGCGCCCCGAAGACCACACCGCTGCAGGTATCCGTGGCTCCGGAATTGAGCCAGTGGGCCACCTTGGTGGACATTGGCCGACTGCCCGATCCGCTGGCACGCCGCATCTCCATGTTTTTGCGTCAAGGATCCGCCATGGCCGGGAACTCCCGCTTCGCGATGGCTATTGAACTGGCCGGCGAAGCGAGCGCCTACGTGGCCCCGCTGCCGGCGCCTGGTACAGACCCGACGGTATTCCTCTCAGCTCTCATCGCCGAACGGCGCGACCGCGAACACCTTCGCCTCAGCGTTGCCGCCAACCGGGCAGCCTCCGTGCGTAGCCAGCTGCAGCGCCACGGTGTGAGCGGCAGCTAAGTACCTACTGGTTTTTGAAGCCTATTACGTGGGCCGTTACAACGTACTTGGGCCGAAAACGCAGTACTCACTTCAAAACCAAGTACTCCCACGTGGCTTGTGTCAGAGTCGATGCGAAAATCCATTATTGATAGCAAAAAAACACTTGAATTACCCTTTTTAGGAGAGCGATTACCGCCAGCTTATACAAGGGATTATGAACAATTTCTAAGTGTTAATAACGGGCCCAGAAAAAGTGGAATTTCACCACTCTAGACCCAACCGCCGGCACAGGGTTTAGTTGTTCTCAGCCGGGGGAAATGATTTCACCGGGGTTTCATCCGAAGTTCACCAGCAGTTCTCGCAAGGTCTCTCGCAAGGTCTCTCAATGGTCTCCCAATGGTTTTCCATACAAGTCTCTCATTTAGGTCTCTCGCCCGAACCCTTTGATCCGCTTCCCGTTCTTCGGTACCTTGATTTTCTTTTTCAGAAAGCAGGAACTTGAAATGTTGAAGCTCTTCGTAACCATGCAGTCCATGTTCATCGCCGGCGCCGACCGCGTCCGCAGCAACGAATCCAAGGGTGCTACCGCCGTTGAGTACGGCATCATGGTGGCCCTCATCGCCGCAGTCATCATCACGGCAGTCGCCCTAGTCGGCACCGAGCTCGCGGCTCTGTTCACGACCGTTTCGGGAAGACTCTAGCAGTCAGTCAAACTCGCTCGTTGTGGCGGCCACGGTGGTGACCGGGCCCCCACAACACCTTTCTCCTAGTTCTAAGGAGTGGCCATGAAGTCTGCAGATAATGATCGCGGAGCGGCAGCAGTAGAGTTTGCACTGGTTCTGCCAGTTCTTCTGGGAGTGCTGCTGGGAATCATGGAATTTGGCTTTCTCTTCAACCAACAAATTTCGGCCAGCAACGCCGCACGCGAAGGTGCCAGGTACGCAGCAGTTCACTACCAAGACCCCGGATTCCTGCCCTCAGCAAGAGGTGCCGGCCTAGGCGCTGCGCCGTCTCTTCCCGTTGGAACGTCCATCGTTATCTCCGTCTCAGATGGTGATTGTGCCAGCGGCGGAACTGTGACCGCAGTTGTTCAACCACCCCGAGGATGGTTGACTGGTTTCTTTAACATTGGCTCTCCTCTGGGCGCGGTCACGGCGCCACAAATTACCGGTGAGGCGGCCATGCTATGTGGCGGTTAATCAACCGGCTTCGAGGCCGTCAGCAGCAGCGCCAACACGGCGCCACGGCCATAGCTACGGCACTGCTCCTGGTAGTGCTCTTGGGGTTTGCAGCCATCGCCGTTGACGTTGGCCTCTTATACGCAAAACGCGCCGAACTGCAAAATGGTGCTGACGCCGCAGCTTTGGCTATTGCACAGACGTGTGCCAAGGGTTCATGTCCTGCTAATCCAGGTGGCGTTGCGTCAAGCTTTGGACTGCTCAACTCCAACGGTGACGCGGCACAAACCGCTACTGTCGTTGGGCCATCAGCAAATAGCGTGACGGTCCACGTCAACAAAGCCGACGGCGATGCCGTTCAATCGATTTTTTCCAGCTTCCTGGGCGTTGAAGAAACAGATGTTGGGGCTAGTGCAACAGCTTCTTGGGGCAGTCTGATGCGTTCAGCAGCAGCATTCCCTCTGGTGTTCTCCAATTGCCAATTTGATCTATCCGGAGCACCACAGCTTATGCAGTCACACAAAACCAATCCCGGTTTTGAGTGTGAAAGAGGTGTATCCGGTCTGATCATCCCGGGCAATTTCGGTTGGCTACAAGAAGACCCGGGAAAATGTCAGGCCACGTTGAACTTGAATGCAGCCGGCTACACGAGTAAAGGTGACGTCAGCCCAGGAAACAGCGGGCCGAAGAACTGTGATTCGCTCATGCAGGACTGGGCATCTGCCATCAACTCCGGGGGCAAAGCAGTAGTTCTGCTTCCCGTCTACGATGACGCCGGTGACCCTGATAACAGCGAGGCCTCCAAAGGCCCCAAGGGCTCGGGTGCCTACGGCAGCTATCACATTCGGGGGTTTGCAGCCATCGAAGTCCTTGGCTGGAAATTCTCCGGCGGAGATAACTCGCTTCCCGCCTCCTTCCACAACACCTCGAGCACGGCACCGGCTGGAACCAGCTGTACCGGAGACTGCAGAGGAATTATTGGCAAGTTCATCAAACACGTGTCTCTCGAAGAAGGCAGCTATCTCGGTGGAGAGGATCTGGGCTTGCGCTTTGCTCGTCTAACTAACTAATTACAAGGGAGTAAAAAGTGAAAACACGCCTGCTGGGGGGCGTCGTCGCACTGGTTTTAGCCATTGTCGGCGCAGTCCTTCTTTCCGCATATGTCCGTGGCTCCGACGCCCGGGCCCAGGCCGGCATGGACCCGGTCTCCATTCTGGTAATACAAGAACCCATTGAGGCAGGGACCACTGCTGCCGAGCTTGAACAGTTTGTCCAGAGCCAGTCGCTGCCGAAGACGGCGGTTTCCACCGGTGCTGTTTCCAATCTTGGAGATTTTGCCGGCAAGGTTACATCCGTCGATCTGGTGCCGGGAGAACAACTACTCGCTTCCCGGCTAGTTGATCCGAAGGAGCTGGCAGACCCCAACCGGGTGGACGTACCCAAGGGCATGGCAGAGGTCAGCCTAGTTTTGCCCCCGGAGCGTGTCATGGGGGGCGATTTGAAGGCCGGTGACACGGTCGGCGTATTCATCTCCTATAACTCCGGAGTTGAACCCGGATCCGAGGAAAATCAAGCCACCAAGCTGCAGTTCCACCAGGTGCTGGTCACCAAGATCGGAACCGGCGATCCTGCATCCGGCTCTGGCGATGACGCACAGACGGCACAAGCTCCGGATGCAGCTCTCGTGGTGACACTGGCTCAGTCAGGAACCGACGCCACCAAGACTGTCCATGGCATTGAGTTCGGGCACATATACCTGTCCAAAGAAAACTCAGAGACCGATACGGCACCTGTGGATACTCTGCACAAGAATCAGGTGTTGAGATGAGCCGCTTCGTCATCATCACTACTGACACCAGTTTTGAACAGCGCATTAGAGCAGCAGTGGCGGGAGGGCTCCACGGGAGTATCCAGCGTTTGCCCGAATCAGCCATCAACGGCTCACCTCAGGACATCATCCACCAAGACCCTGCTGAACCACCGGAAGTGATCATCCTTGGTCCCGGTATTTCAAACGACGAGGCACTGAAACTTGCCACGGTATTGGACCTGCAATTTCCTGAAATTAGTGTTGTTCTAGCCGCAGAGACCACCCCGGAGTTGGTGCTGACGGCGATGAGGTCAGGCATCCGGGACGTGGTCAGCCCCGGCGCCGACACTGCTGAATTGCGCAAGCTTTTAGAGCGCGCCTGTTTAGCGGCTGCCTCTCGTCGGCGAGGTCTGAGCAACCCAACAAATCCGGACTACGAGACAGGCAGGGTTATTGCCGTGATGTCTCCCAAAGGCGGTGTAGGCAAAACCACCGTGGCCACAAATTTGGCCATGGGATTGGGAAAGATTGCTCCCATGGGGGTGGTTATCGTGGACTTGGATGTGCAATTCGGCGATGTTGCCTCCGCGCTATCTCTGCAACCGGAACACACCCTCGTTGACGCCGTAACGGGAGCCGCAGCCCACGACGCCATGGTGTTGAAGGCCTTTCTGACCGTCCACGATGGCGGAATCTATGCTCTCTGCGCTCCTACCAATCCACAGGAGGCAGATCTGGTCACCGCCGATCACATCAGCCATCTCATCGCCCAACTCTCCACGGAGTTCAAATACGTTGTCATTGACACAGCACCGGGGCTTGGTGAACTGGCACTGGCCACCCTGGATCAGGCCAGCGATGCAGTGTGGGTACTGGGAATGGATATCCCCAGTATCAAGGGACTTCGCACAGGATTAAGTGTTCTTGAGGAACTCAACCTTGTCCCACAGGGCCGGCACGTGGTGCTCAACTTCACCAGCCGTCACACGGGTCTGAATATCCAAGATATTGAAGCCACCCTCCGGGTGCCCATCGACGTCATACTTCCCTTGTCGTCTTCGGTTCCTTTTGCCACGAATAAGGGTGTCCCCCTCCTCCAAGAGGGAAACAGAAATGCCATGACAAAGAACTTGAAGAAGCTCATTGAACGCTTCGAACCTCAGCATGGCACCTCGTTGAAAAAGAAGCATCATCGAAGGGTGGTTATGTCATGAATCTTACGGACCGATTGAAAGTGGCTCGTGGAATCCCTCACGTTGCGACCGCCGCTGCACCATCCGCTGTGGACAGTCCGTCCTCCCCGGCCTCTACCACCACAGCGGTCGACGCTGTGGATAGTGGCATCGGAACGGCGCTGGCCTCACTCAAGCAGCGAGCTGGCGAAGCCTTGTTTGAACGCATGGGCGGCCGCCTCACTGATCCGAACATTTCTGAGGAGGAACTGCGCAAAACTGCTCGCGAGGAACTCAGCCATGTCATCGATGAAGAGCAAGTCCCTCTCAGCCCTGAGGAACGACGGCGCCTGATCCGTGAAATCGGTGACGATGTCCTGGGCTTGGGTCCGCTCCAACGCTATTTGGATGATGACACTGTTACTGAAATCATGGTCAATAAACCTGATCAAATCTACATTGAGCGTGGCGGTCAATTGACGTTGACCGGATCCCGATTTGCCACCGAGGATCATCTGCGCCGTGTTATTGAGCGGATCGTTTCACGGGTGGGCCGACGAATCGACGAATCCTCCCCCATGGTGGACGCACGTCTGGAGGACGGCTCCCGAGTCAACGCGATCATCCCGCCACTGGCAGTGAGCGGGCCGTCCCTCACCATTAGGAAGTTCAGCAGAGTTCCTCTAACGGTGGAGGATCTGGCACGCTACGGAACTATGACTCCGGATATGGCCACTCTTTTGGACGCCTGCGTTCGTGCCCGGCTGAACATCCTGGTCACAGTCGGAACCGGAACGGGCAAAACCACCCTACTCAATGTGCTCTCCGGGTTCCTGCCAAGTGAGGATCGAATTGTCACGATTGAGGACGCGGTGGAGCTGCAATTACAGCAACAGCATGTGGTCCGGTTGGAAAGCCGTCCGGCCAACATTGAGGGCCGAGGCGAGGTTTCCATCCGGGATCTCCTCCGCAACACCCTCCGCATGAGGCCTGACCGCATTGTGGTTGGTGAGGTACGTGGCGGGGAGGCATTGGATATGCTCCAGGCCATGAACACCGGTCACGACGGCTCGCTGTCCACAGTTCACGCCAATTCACCAAGAGACGCTATTGCCCGCTTGGAGACACTGGTATTAATGGCGGGTATGGACCTACCCCTGCGTGCCATCCGGGAGCAGATTTCTTCTGCCATCAATGTCATTGTGCATTTGAGCCGCTTGCGGGACGGGACCAGACGCATCACTCACATCACTGAAGTACAGGGTATGGAGGGAGACATTGTCACTCTCCAGGATGCCTTTGTCTTCGATTATTCTGCCGGTGTGGACAGCACGGGACGGTTCCTGGGCCGGCCCATACCCACCGGCGTTCGGCCGCGGTTTATTGACCACTTCGCCGACATCGGTATCAGCGTCCCCGCCCAAATTTTTGGGCTACCTACACCCCATGACGGAAGGAAATAGTCATGGACCTCATGATCCCGCTGGCTGGTGTAATGCTGTGTTTTACAGCGCTACTGGTGTTCGTCTTCACCGTGGTGAAACCACGAACTTCCCTAGTTCCTGAGGCACGAAGGCGCCCCTTCGGTGACAAAGACAAATCCGTCATCGCAGGTTTAGCGGATTCCACGGTTGCGGTGTTGGGCAAGTCTGTTGGCGGTGGCCCCTATAGCCGCAGTCGGCTTGAAGACGCCGGGGTGCGCATGCCACCTTCGAGCTACTTGTTTCTTGTCCTGTCTGCCACCCTCATCATGGGTTTGTTGGGACTGTTCTTGAGTGGCTTACCCCTGTCCCTTCTCTTGTTAGTAATAGCGCCTACGCTGGCCTGGCTTGTTCTGGGTATATTGGCTGATCGGCGACGTACCAAGTTTGACCAACAACTCAGTGACAACCTCATGCTCATCACCGGCGGGCTCCGGGCTGGACACAGTGTTTTAGCCGCCATTGATGCCGCAGCCAAGGAAGCCGCGTCACCCTCCTCAGAGGAATTTGCTCGCGTAGTCAACCAAGTGCGAATCGGCCGTGATTTGGATACAGCCCTCACGGAAACTGCTTCTCGCATGAAAAGTGACGATTTCTCCTGGGTCGGTCAGGCCATCCAAATCAACCGTGAAGTGGGAGGCGATTTGGCGGAGGTTCTAGACCATGTCGGCGAAACGATTTGGGAGCGCAGTGAGATCAAGTCCCAAGTTCAGGCGCTCAGTGCCGAAGGTAAATTGTCCGCGATTATCCTCATGTGTCTGCCCTTCGCTATCGGGTTACTCATCTCAGTGGTCAACCCAACGTACATGGGCGTTTTATTCTCCAGCCTTCTTGGATGGGTTTTACTGGGAACCGGAGCCGTCATGCTAATTATTGGCGGGCTGTGGATGCGAAAAATAATCCGGATAGAATTCTGAGAGGCAGCGAGATCATGAGTGCACTTCCCTGGATCCTGATAGCAGCCATCGTCCTCCCCATTAGTTTTATGGTGTGGTCCTTCATCAGCATCGATTCAAAGTCATTGCTGACCATCCGCAACAATCTTGGACGCACGGACCAGTTGGGTCATGGAACAGCTGCATTTTCGGACAAGAGCTGGCTGAGTTTTGCCCGAAGAATCACCCCTGACCCGTACATCAACAAACTTGATGAGCTTCTGGCCCGAGCCGGTAGGCCTGCCAATTTGCCGCTCCCGCGGCTACTCATCGGCAAGCCTCTGCTGGCACTAGCGGCCGCCGCCATCACCATGTTGTTCCTCGCCATCCGCCCTGGGATGCCTATGCTCATATTGGCGGTGGCGATGACAGTCTTTTGCTATTTCATTCCCGATCTCTTGATTCTGAGTAAAGGGCAAGAACGGCAGAAACTCATTCAGCTGGAACTACCAGACACGCTGGACCAGATGCTCATTGCGGTGGAGGCCGGGCTGGGATTTGAAAGTGCCATGGCCCGTGCTGCCGCCAACGGGAAGGGCCCGGTCGCTGAAGAGCTTCTGCGCACCCTGCAGGACATGCAAATGGGACGCTCACGCAAAGATTCATACCAAGCTATGGCGGCCCGCAGCACGGTTCCGGAGCTGAAGAGCTTTGTCAGGGCAGTGGTACAAGCGGAAATCTACGGCATCAGCATTGCCAAGGTGCTCAGAACTCAGGCCCAACAGCTGCGCATCAAACGGCGCCAACGTGCTGAGGAAAAGGCCATGAAACTGCCCGTCTTGGTGCTGTTCCCGCTGCTATTGTTTATTTTCCCCACCCTGTTCATCATCATCATGGGTCCGGCCGTCATCAATATCATTCCCATCTTCTCCTCCGGCGGCGCCTTTGGCGGCGGCTAGACAGCTACCCCATCACCATCGCAACAAGCGCACCGGCAAGCATAAAGGGCCCGAACGGGATCTGTGTCTTGCCGGTGCCTTTGCGTGTGACGATAAGCGCCAGCCCCCACACCGCGCCGAGAATGAAGGCCAACACAGTCCCCCACAGGAGTGCCTGCCAGCTGATGAAGCCAAGGTACAGACCCAAAACGAAAGCCAGCTTTACATCGCCGTACCCCATGCTGGACGGCGAGACTAACCTGAGCACCACGTACAAAGCCCACATAGATACAGCGCCGAGCATAGTGCGTAAGGCGGTGCCGCCGTCGTGCATGAACAAGCTGGCCGCCAGCAGCAGGACACCGGCAATGGCAGCTGAAGGAAAAACAATACGGTTCGGTAGCAGCTGGTGCTTGATATCGATAATGGTCAGCCGCGTTGCCATCACCAGGTAATACAGTCCGGCTGTCAGAACCAACCAAAAAGCAACAGGATTATGGCCCCAGAGGTCCGCCAGCACAGTGATCATAGGCTGATGCTACGGGACCGACCCCTCCCAAGCAGAGTGTTACCGCGAAGCGTAGTCAGCGAACGCGAAGTTCCAGTCCCCGTAGCCGTCGGTGGGGTGAATGGTGTCATTGGGAGTGCCTACTGTGTGGACAAGATCGCCGGGGCGCATGTTCTCAAACACCCAGCCGGCACCCTCATGGGAGAGCCCGATGCAACCATGGGAAAGGTTCTTGATCCCTAGGTAAGGAATGGCGACAGGGGTGGCCTGGTGGATGAAAATACCGCTATTGGAGAGGCGTGTAGCGTACTCAACATCGACGCTTCCATAGTCACCGGGGTCGCCCGGCTTCAGGCCAATGGTCGAGGCCTTGAAGGTGGCGTAGCGCTGCTTGTCTGCCGTGATCACCATGAAGCCGGAGGCCGAGGGGAAGCGCTCGTCGCCCATGGAGGCGGGGAAGGTCTTAGCCACCTGGTCATTGATGAGGATGCTCACGGTTTTGTTGGCTGCGTCGGCTTCCATGATGACTTTGTTGCCCACGTTGACGTTGTAGTTACGGTTGGCGTTGTAGATCATGCCGTTGCCCAGATCCATACCAAAGAGGGCCATGTCCACATTCAGGACGCTGTTGGCGGGCCAGTAATCGGCGGTGCGGTATCGCACCATGGTGTCTGAATACCAGCGGAAGGCGCCTTCTTGACCGGTGCTGGTGGTGACCTTGATGGCCTTCTCGACGGCTTCCTTGTTGACTACAGGCTCGCTGAAATTGAATTCGAGCGGCTGGCCAACACCCACGGTGGAATCGGCGGCCGGGTAGACCCAGGCGTCGGCTTCATGCGAGGGTGCAACAGTGGAGAAAGCACTGTGCGAGGTGTTTTTGTTGCCGGCGGCGTCCTCGGCGATGACACTGAAGACGTAGTTGGTACCAAACTTCAGGGGCGCCTTGGAAATCCACTTCGTGCCGCTGACCACCAGTTCACCCTCAACCGGTGTCCCCGTGGCTTTTTCTTCCAACACGGCTTTGGCAATGGTTCCGTTGGTGACCACGGCGGCGATTTCGTTGGCCGGGTTGACTGCTTCGGTGCCAGTAGCCGGGGTGAATTCCGTGGTGGCGGGAATGGCAGGAGGCGTTGAGGGCGCGGCGGTGGCCTTAACGGATTCGCTGGCGGCTGGCGCCGCGCTATTCGGCAATACACTGCAGCCGACTCCCGTGACAGCCATACCCAAAGCGACCAGTGAGATCAAGGCGAACCGCAAGCCCTTGCGACTTCTCTTGGTCTCGTCCAACTCAGCCATGCAAACTCCCCATTCGGTGGACATATCCACAATCATTGGTCGTGGCGAAAAATACACCAACACCCAATTTTACGCCACGACGAGCGGTGCGAGGGCCAAAACAGGCCTAGTCTCAGCTATGTTGTGAGGTTGTTATGACCCACGCTGTCAAGCAACAATCCGATTGCGAGCCTCAACTACGCAGGTAAGCCAGCTGCGCCGCGACGGATAATTGGGCGGCACCCTGCAGATTCTCGGGGATGTCACCGTAGACGATCCCCGCCACCTGTGCCGCGTCTGGATCCTGTGTTCCGTCCTCTTTTAGACGTTCGACGGCGTTGCGAACCTCCGCGATCCGGCCCGCCCGGTGATCTTCATAAGCTTTGGCTGCCGCGGCAATATCTGACAGCACCGGACCGTGCCCCGGCAGGGCTGGAACCTTTATGTTGCCGGTACTCTGATCTCCCCTGTGGCGCAGCAGGGCTAACGATTCCAAGTAGTCGCGCAGCCTGCCATCCGGGTGGCAGATCACGGTACTACCGCTGCCCAGAATAGTGTCACCGGTGAGGATCACTTGTTCGGCAGGCTGTTCGGTGGTGCTCTCGGTGGTTTTTTCGGTGGTGCTCTCGGTGCGAGTTGCGGCCCGGGCCGCTGCGAAGCAGAGGGAATCGCTAGTATGTCCGGGGGTGGCGAGGACCTCGATGGTGAGGCCGCCCGCCTGGATGAGTTCGCCGTCGGACAGGGCCGTGGCGCCATGGCAGAACTCCGGAAGCGCCGCGCGCACGGGTGCTCCCGTGAGTTCGTGGAGGCGGGCACTGCCGTCGGTGTGGTCGCCGTGGTGGTGGGTGATCAAGATTAGTTCAACGGCACCGGCAGCGGCGAGTTCGCTCAGGTGCTCCTCGAGCAGCGGGCCGGGGTCAACCACCACTACCCCGGTGGCGCCCGGAGCGGCCAGAACGTAGGAGTTAGTCCCGTCCAACGTCATGGGGCCGGGATTATCAGCCCGCCTGCGCCGCACAAACGTCCCGACGGTTTCCCACGCTGCAATCATGACTACCCCTGGTTACTGGTCCTGTTGGATGGTGGCGTGCCGGCCTGCAGTTGCCTAGGCGGTGATCTGTTCGGGCCGCAGCAAGAGGGCAATGCCCTCATCGATCGTGTAGCGCAACGGCTGCCCGTCCTCGCCATTGGCGGAACTGATCAGTTCTTCGCCAAGTTGTTTCAGCGGCGATCTGGTGACCGGGCAGCGCAGGATTGCCAACAAGTCTTCGTTAATCTTTACCATGGTGATCCGTTTCCTTCGATCTAATCGCTGGTCGCTAGTCGCTTATCGCTAGTCGCGCAGGATGCGCAGGTGCCCGCGGCGGCCCGTGGAGCTGGCATTTGCTGGCATATTTGCCGGCTGTTCCAGGCTCCCGCGGAATTCGCGCCTCGACGGGGCAGCGCCGGGTCTGGTTTCTTCACTGCCACCGTTTGCGGCTTCACGCACAGCGTCAGCCAGAGCGAGGAGATCATCCGGTCCGGGAGCTGGCGGCTTGTCTGAGCGGGCTAAATGGATCACTTCCCACCCCAGCGGCGCGGTCAGCCGGGCGGAATGTTTGGCGCACAAGTCGTAACAATGCGGCTCTGCAAACGTGGCCAAGGGGCCCAAGACGGCCGTTGAATCGGCATAAACGTACGTCAAAGTAGCCACGGCCGATTCTCGGCAGGCGGATCTGGTGCATTGACGAAGGGTTCCCACGATTCCCAAGACTACCCTCCCCGCCTCAATATTTCCCCTCGACGGTTCCGCGGCCTAGAGTGAAATGATGCAGTTCAAGGCAAATGACGGCGAACAGTCCCTGCGGATCTCTCTGGATCCACTCGAATCCGATGCTGATTCGGCGGGTTTTGCTGACGCGGCAGAAAATCCCGGAGCAGAAACTTCAGAGCCCGGGATTCCAGGTGCCCGGATTCCACGTGCCCGTACTTTCACACAACGCCGGCGCGACCGGCACGGCAGGGGCTTGCGCGGCACTTTGCTCGACGCTGGACTGCCCGGTGCTAGGACCCGTGCCGAAAAATTTGATGATCTGGTGGTGGATTCCGCCGACCGGCTGCGCACCTTATGGCCCGAAGCCTTAGCCACGGTGGAATACCTCGTAGACGAGGTCCCCCCGCAACTCGAATCACTCCTCGCGTCCAAGGCGCAAGCACCTCTGGGCAAATACACCCCGGCTCGCGCAGCCACGGATGCTAGCCCAGGGGAACCACCCTGCATTGCGATTTATCGGCATCCTATTGAGGCCCTGTGCGACACCCCGGGACAGGTTCGTGAACTGGTCCACGAAGTGCTGGTGGAGCAAGTGGCCGGACTGCTGAACATTGACCCGGACACGGTGGACCCGATGTTCGGGCGTCACCGCGGGCACTAGATCCAGCCACTGTCTCCACAGCCTGACCCCGCTGCAGACGCCAGCCTTGCCCCGGCACCGACCCGCGAGTCAACTGGATCCGAGCTGGCAGACGTTTAGTAGCGGGTGGTGATGTTGATTGCTTGGGTTCCGGTGATCGACTGCGCAAGCGGCAAGACAGCAATGCCTGCCGAGCCGTCCTGCAACAGCAGCTGTGAACCAAAAGCCGGCGCTCCCGAAGCAGAGACCATCACGGCCGCGGTTCCGGAGCCCAACAATTTGGCGGGGTCTACGGTAACTGAGGTGCCAGCACGCAGTTCCACATCTTTGCCTTCGCCCAAGACGCCGCCGGCCGAGATGGGAACCAGCTTGATGGTAGCGCTGCCTTCAACAGCAGCAAACGCCAGACGCGATTGCACACCTTCAGGCAGCGTCAACACGTGAGTGTCTCCCAGCCTGTCCGTGGAGGGTGCCAAGGCGAGATCGACGGCGACGCCCTCCTTGGTGAAGTTGGACAGCCGGACGGCAGCCGCCACCGGCGCGTCCGCGGATACCGCGAGCGAATAACTGCCCGCAGGGAGCCCCGCAAGCGAGAGCGTGCTGACCTTGCCCGCAGCAGCGGTGAACACTCCCCCGTTGGGCAAAGCCACCTGGCCGTCAGCGCCGAAAGCCCTGACCTCCAGAACGGAGTCGCTCATCCCGGGCACCGTGACAGCAAGCACCGTATTGGCGTCTGCGTAATCTTTCTGGGCTGTGATCTTAGCGGCATCAGCTGCGGCACGAACCTGCACGCCAGGGACAACTAACGCGGATGCCGGCGCCTGGACCGGTGCCAAGTAATCAATGCCACCGGGGGTCAGCCCGCGCAGGATCGACTGCTGAATCACAGCACTGACAGGACCGCCTACGCTCTTGACCTGGACGCTGAGCAATTCCTGATCCGGAGCCAGACCTGACAGCACTACAGACCTCACGGTGCCGGGGGCCACTACGAGGCCTTTGCTTCCCGTGGCCTGGACAGGTCCATCAGAACCAAACAAGTCCAGGGAGACCGTGGCCGGGCTTTGCGAGGAGTTACTCACCATCAAAATGGCCGTGCGGCCCACCGAGGTGCTGGCGCCCGTCAACCACAATTCATTGGCTGGGGTCTGGCAGGTTGCGGCAGCTAGTCCGGCAAGGTCGCCGTCGGTGGCATCAACCACAAGGGAGCCGCTGCCTACCGAGCTTGCCTCACCCAACGGTTCAAGGCGCAGCGTGGACGGCGCGTTCATGCTTTTTCCGCGCAGCACTTGAGCCCGGGCCTGAGGCTCTCCGGTCAACGCTGTTGGGGTGGCTGACGGTGTCGCCGCGGGCGTTGCCTGCGCCTTGGACAGTGTGTGCAGCGTGGAGAACTTCCCGTCTAGGGATTGGATCTGCGCACCCGGCAATTCACCTGCAGTACCGCTGAGCGCTATGGCGTTCAGGGTGCTTTTGGTGCTGGAAGCGTTGGCGGAAAACTCGGGATCAGCTCCGGCAGCAGAACCAGCCAGCAATTGCGTAGGACCTTGGCAGTTCGCCATGGTCTCGCCTACCGGAAGCACGTGCGGAACCGGTTCGGTCACGGCTGTGGCATCAACACCCGGAAATAAGCTGCCAGCGCCCACGGCTGCAACAGCAACGGCTGCCGTGGCAACACCAGCCACAATGGCAGACCAACGGCGGCGTACTGCACGCCGGTTGTCCTTTTCGGTTCGGGATTTTTTCTCGGGCCGAGTCTTTTCTTCAGCTCGTGCAGTTTTCTCGGATCGGCCTGTTTTTTGGCGCCGAGTGCTGACCTTTTCCAGCGCGGCGACGGGCTCAGTTGCGACGGGCTTCGCGTCAGCGGGCTTGGTGTCGGCAATCTTCGCGTCCGCCGACTCCAGCTCCGCAGCCTTCTTCTCAGCTGCGCTCGCTCCTGAATCAGCTCCAGAATCAGCCGCGAGATTCTCCGCCGGCACGTTTTCGCTGTTGTTGTCCTTGTTCTCAGGCACCTCTACCAACCCTTTGCAACGATGCTTCATCCCGGTATGCACCGGTGCGGCCGCGACGGGCCCGAACAGGAATAGCCAGCAAGATGGTCAAACCAAACAAGACCAACTGCACAATAATGAACAGCGCATTCATCGGCTGAACGAATCGAATTTCCAGTGTCCCGGCAGCTTCTGGCACCTCAAATCCTTGGGCCCAGCCCGAATCTACAGCTGCGAGGGCCTTGCCATCGAACCAAGCCTGCCAGCCCGGATCGGACCGCTCGGCCAGCACCACCTTGCGGCCAGATTCACCGGCAGCAATCTCGGTCTTGACATCGAGCCCGTCCGACCCCACCGGAGCCAGCGCCTTGCCGGCCGCATCCACCAAACGGACACGGTTGACCACATCGGTCTCACCCGCGGTCGCATAGGTGGGTTGTACGCGCCACAACCAACCGGATTCGGTGGGTCCCACACTATTTAGCCCGGGCACTCCCTCAAGCTGACTGGCCAACAGTTCAGCGGCCGAATCCCCTGGCCGCAGTACCACAAAGCCCACACCCAGATCGGTGAGCTGAGCGCGCGGATCCAGTCCCGCATTCGAGACTAGCGAAGCGATAGCCTGCTCAAGTTCTGCCGTTGCGGCATCGCTGGGCAGCACCGTTTCCTGACCCGGAGGGCCGGTAATACGTGTTGCGGAAAAAATCCCAGAGAGTGAATCCAGTGTGGTGCCTGCGCCCTGCATGAGCGCCGCATCAATGCCACCCTCAGGCATAACGGACAGCACAATGGTGCGGCTGGCTTCCGGGCCCGTGCCGCGATCGGCAGCCGTGGCCGGAATGGTCCCGGCCGTGGCCGCCTGCACCATGAACGGCCCACTCAGCGACGCCGCGGTCCGATCCTGCGAGAACTGCTGCACGGTCCACGTCCCCAGACTTATCAGTGGTGCTGCCACCAAAACCACTGAAAGTACGACGGCGGTCCCTCTCGCAGTCCTGTGCCTCTCCCCTGCCTTGTGGGCTGGATCGTAGGCGTGTCGATGAGCGGCATCAAAGCCCACGAGGGCTGCCCCAAGCAGGGCAAAAAACGCAAGGGAAACGGCAGGTCCGTTGAAAGCGGTCACCAAGGTCCCGCCGTCGAACGCCACGGCAATAAACTTCGAGCCGTAAGACACCGCCAGCGCCAACAGGGCCACACCCCACAGGGTGCGCACGGTGGCGGCGCGGCGCAGCGGGAGCAACAGGGCAACCACGGCCGCGGCCACCACGGGAGCACCAATGATGCCTGCGGCAACCCACGTCCACCACGGAGCAGAAGTAAGAGAGCCCAAGCCCAGCAAGCCCTCACTCGCGGTGAGCTGCGCCGGGAAGCCGAGAAGCTGCTGCCACAACGGCGCCTGGATGGAGGCTACCGGAATTCCCGGATCGGCCAAAAGAGCCCGCGGATTTTCCCACGCGGACCAGACTACGGGCAGGAAGACCGCTGCTGACGGGAGTAGGGACCACCAAATGGTCTTGCCCCGGCGCCCCAGCATCAGTGCGGTGAGGAGCACGCCCACCACGGCCACGACAAAAAGGAGTGGCGAGGCTGCTGTCACCACGGCCAAGGCCAGTCCGGCAGCGGCGGCAGCCGTCCAGGAAGGGGTGCCAGCCACGCCGGGCCGGCCCATCTTGGACACGGTGGCGGTGGCTGCGGGGCCACTGACACCTTTGACGGCGCCCGGCACGTTTTCGGGGCTGGTGGCCCCGCCCACGGCACGGATCAAACCGAGCATCACCAGCGGAATCAGGACGTGAGCCAGCAGAGCGCCCACGCGTCCTTGGCCCATCGCGAGCAACAGCATCGGGGCACCGGCCCAAGCGAAACCGGCCACGATGCGCGGCCAGCGGCGCATCGTCAATGCTCCGGCGGCCAGCCAGGCGGTAAAGCCGGACAGCGGCAAGGCCAGCAACACCAGCCACAGGAGCGTGACGGAGCCGTTGCCGCCCAGCGTGCTGAGCAAAACGAGCACAAAGTTGAAGGGGTTGCCGCGGCCGGGCAGGCCGGAGCCGAGCGAGACCCACCAGTCGGTGGCGTGCTGCCACACCGTACCGATTTCGCTGGAAACCGGGAGGAGCGCTCCACCTATGAGGGCCGGCACACCGATGAAACGCGATAACGCCACCAAGGAAAGGACAGCCAGAACGGCGACCAAGGCAAGGGCGCTGACGATCGGTGAAGTCTTGCTGAGCGCCAGCGGAGCCACGCTTTCGCTGTGAGCCTCACCGGTGGGTTCCAAGATGGAGGGCCCGTGCAGGATTTCTTCCGGAACACTGTCATCAGGGCCCACGGCCTCGCGCAGTAGCTTCAAATGTTCGCGTTGGGTGTCTTTTCGTACCCGAAGTGCCCTGTTGACGGTACGGCGCTGGGTGCGGGTGGCAGCCATCGCTGCCCTGCTCCGGCGCAGGGCCAGAGGCCGCATGAGACCGGCGCAGGTGGCGAGGAACATGCGAACCGCATGTCCTGGGGCCTTCAGGAGAAAACCGGCCATGAGCCAATAAATGGCAGAGAGGAAGGTTCCAACCGTCACCAGCGGAATAGTCCAAGCCGGAGCGTGCTTGAGGCGGAGGAAAATACTGGCCTTGCGGGCAGCCACGGCCGAGCCCATGCCGTTGGGTCGGTGCACCACGTGAAACATATGGGCGGCAGGAACAACCAAGACTCGGTCACCGGCCATGCGGACGCGGGCACAGAAATCGAGATCGTCGCCGGGTCCAAGAAGTGCCGGGTCAAAGCCGCCTAGTTTTTCAAAGACGTCGCGGCGCACCAGCATGCCAGCCGTGTTGACGGCGAACTTATCGGTGAAGTGGTCGTACTGGCCTTGGTCTTGCTCGTCCAGACCCACCAGGGCAAAGCGATCGAAGTACCTATTGGTTTCCAGACCAACATCCACCAAGCGCCGGTGGTTATCCCAGTCCAGCTGCTTGCAACCAACCACCGTGGCGGTGGTGGCGCGTTCAGTGGCTTCAAGGAGTAGCTGCAAGGCATCCGGTGCCGGAGCTGCGTCGTCTTGGAGGAGCCAAATCCACTCGTTGGAACTGGAGGTGGTGGTTTCTGTGGTGGTTTCTGCGGTGGTGGGCCGCTCGTCGTCGAGGACTCTCACCGCGCCAGCATGGTCATTCTCTGTTGAGCTTTGCTCACCGGGATGTCCGCCGGGATGCTCACCGGTGCGGGGTTCTGCCGCAGCTGCCGAGCTGGGCGCCGCAGCTGACTTCAACGGCACGATGGCACCGTTCCGAAGTCGTTTTTGATGTTCCAGGACTGCGTTGACGGCCGTACCGTAGCTGGTGCGAGCTTCCAGCGAGATCACATGGCGTTCGCCGAGATCCTTGCGCAGTAACTCCCCCGAGTTATCGCTGGAGGCGACGTCTGCGCCCAACACGTGATGTGCCGGACGCGTCTGTGCGGCCACTGCGGCCAGGACTGTGGGGAGATAGGCACCGCCGTTGTGGGCAACCAGAACGGCCGTGACTTTTACTGCTTCAAGAATTAGACCGCTCGCTTCCGCAGCCGCCGGCGCTCACGCTCCGACAGGCCGCCCCAGATTCCAAACCGTTCATCATTGGCCAAAGCATATTCAAGGCACTGTGCTTTGACATTGCACGCGCCGCACACCTTCTTCGCGTCCCGGGTAGAACCACCCTTTTCAGGGAAGAACGCCTCCGGATCGGTCTGTGCGCACAATGCATCAGTCTGCCAGCCTAGTTCACCTTCATCACTGAAATCATCACGCTGACCCAAAAGGCCGATCCAAATCGGGTCATTGTCTACTCCACTGACCTCTGTGGGATGGGCCGTGACAGGCTCATCATCCTCACGGGAGGTTAAAAAAGCTGTTGCCGCGTCCTCGAGGACTTGACGATTTTCCCGTTCGTGGAAAGCGGCGGCCTCCGGGTCAGCCGGGTCTACGTACCAGTCGGTGGGAACACCCCGTGAACGGTAAACGGAAGCGGCCTGGGCCTCAGTTGTATCGCCGAGAAATTTCTCCACACTCAGCTGCGCTTGCCCCATAATCGTCCTCCTGAATGTTGCCGCAGGCACTGCGAAGAAAAAATTGCGGTTACGCACGATGTGCGCAATGCAGTGCCTTTATGAGCGGTTCGTGCGTCTAATTACATCCATGTAAGTCCCTCACGTCAAGCGGGCCCGAGATGATAACCACCCTCAGGGCGGAATATACGGCACGCCACGCCCGGCAATTTCATATCAATACATTCATGCGTTTCGGCGTCTAAGCGCCAACAAACGCTTCTTCTAGCGCGGAATTGGCTGTTTTTTGGAATTCACCGAGAATTCACAGACTAACCCCTGTAACGCACGTCACGTCACAAAGTGATTTGTCCAAACGATGGGGATCTCCGTGGCGGGCGGCATGGCAAAATTGGCTCTCATGAACCTGTCTGTGAACACCCCCACCCAATTGCTGCATGCTTTGCGCAGTAACAACCCCACCTCACCCCGGCTGACTTGGTATGGCCCTGACTCCGAACGCGTGGAATTCTCCGGCCGCGTCTTGGAGAACTGGGTGGCTAAAACCGCCAACTACCTCGTTGACGAGCTCGACGCCGAACCCGGCACCGTGATTGCCTTAGACCTCCCGCTGCACTGGCGCTCCCTGGTCTGGATGCTGGCAACCTGGGCCGTGGGTGCCACAGCGGTCACAGCTGATGGGGCTGGAGCTTATAACGCTGACACTTCAGGCGCGGACGCTTTTAGCGCTAGTGCCGACATCATTGCCACCGCATCACCGGCAGCAGTTCATAGCCAACTCCAAGGGGCCAAGGGCGATCCCCTAGTAGTAGCCGTGGCGCTGCCTGCCCTGCAAATGCGCTGGACGGGCGAGCTTCCCCCACGCACCCTGGACTATTCCGGGGATGTGCGCTCACACGCTGACGTGTTTTTTGCAGACTCCGAGGCTGATGCCTCAGACATCGCCTGGCGACACACAGTCGCAGGCAACAACACGGAAGCGAACGGTACAGACGCCGCCAGTACCCAAGAAATCAGCTACGTCCAGCTCCTGAGTGGTGGCGAAGATTTGCTATCCATCCCGGAAACGGCGTTGGGCACCCAACCGCAGCGGGTCCTGTTGCAGGCCAAGGAAGGATGGACCGGCGTCGTGCATGACGCCTTGAAAATCTGGGCAGCCGGTGGCTCAGTGGTTCTGCTTGGGGATGGAGTGGCAGTCTCGGAGACCGTGCGCGCCAGCGAAAACATCACACTGGGCTAACGCCAACAGGCGCTTGAGGGCTTAGGCTTCGTGGTCGGCCCGAATGAGTTTGCGGTCGCCTTCGTAGCCGGGTTCGGCGTCGAGCTCTTCGGTGAAAACCCAGTAGCGGTAGGCGAAGAAGCGGAAGATGGTGCCCAAGATCAGGCCTACCACGGATCCGGCGATCACGTCGGCGGTGGCGGATTCAAAGCCCAAAACCCAGTGAGAGACGTACACGCACGCGGCGGCGATGCCCAGACCAATACCGTTCATGATGATAAACAGCACCACTTCACGGACCATATTGGCTTGGCGGCGGTGGCGGAAGGTCCAGTAACGGTTGGCGAGCCAGGAGAAGACTGTGGCCACGGCGGCCGAGATGATTTTTGCTTTAGTGGGGTGGCCAGCCATGCTGCCGCTGAGCAACCACACGTATATGCCGGTGTCGATGATAAAGGCGACGCCGCCCACCGCACCGAACTTTGCTACTTCTCGCCAAAAGAGGCCCATCAGGCCTTTAATACGATCAACTAACTTCTGAAACATGGTCCTCCGTCGGGCGATACGGCCAAAAACGGATGATTCGCGCTGCAGCCTCTCCTGAAAATTCTAGGCCACGTTTCTGGGCGTTCCGTGCGCAATAGGCCTCAGAAAGCAGTTTTTCGAGCCCATTCGGGTCCAACTCCGGCTTAGGGCCCTGTTGGGGCAGCGTCTCCACAGCCCCAAAAAGCCCGCCAACAGTGCAAAGCAAGCTTCCGGCCAGACTTTCGGTACGCTGGGGACTGTGACTTTTCCTGTAATCGGTGTGGTGGGCGGCGGACAGCTGGCCCGCATGATGGCCCCTGCCGCCGTGGCCCTTGGTTTTGATGTGCGAGTTTTGGCGGAAGCCCCCGACGTTTGCGCTGTGCCCGTGGTGGCCCATGCACCTGTTGGCGACTACAAGGATTTGGCGACCCTGCGGGAGTTTGCCCGGGGTGTGGATGTTCTCACTTTTGATCACGAACACGTCCCCAACGCACACCTGCAGACGCTGATCGCCGAAGGCGTCAATGTCCAGCCGCGCCCCGACGCCTTGGTCAACGCCCAAGACAAGCTCGTGATGCGTGCCGCGATTGAGCGTCTTGGCCTGCCCAACCCAGCCTGGTCCGCCGTCGCCTCCCCCACTGAAATTGCGGCCTTCGGTGATACCCACGGCTGGCCGGTAGTGCTGAAGATGCCCCGCGGTGGGTACGACGGCAAGGGCGTGAAAGTACTGCGTTCCGTCTCCGATGCTGAGGCTGCCGCCGACTGGTTCGACGCCATGAACCCGCTGCTGGTGGAGGAAATGGTGGACTTCTCCCGTGAACTTTCCGCCTTGGTAGCCCGCACCCCCTCCGGTGAAGCCCGCGCCTGGCCGGTGGCCGAATCCATCCAGGTGGACGGTGTCTGCGATGAGGTCATCGCCCCCGCGCCGCTGATCTCCGAGGAGGTGGCCGCCACCGCGCAAGCCGCCGCCCTGAGGATCGCCAACGAGCTCGGCGTCACCGGCGTCATGGCCGCCGAACTCTTCGAAACCCCCGGCCGCTCCCCCGGATTCCTCATCAACGAGCTGGCCATGCGCCCGCACAACACCGGGCACTGGACCATGGACGGCGCCATCACCGGCCAGTTCGAACAACACCTACGCGCCGTGCTGGATCTGCCTTTGGGTGACACCTCGGCGCTGGGGCCTATTGTGGTCATGAAGAACTTCCTCGGCGGCGCCAACCAGGACCTCTTCAGCGCCTACTCCGCAGCTCTGGCCGCCGAGCCCACCGTCAAGGTCCACAGCTACGGCAAGTCCGTACGCCCGGGCCGCAAGATTGGCCACGTCAATGTGATTGGCTTCACGCACGACGACGTCACCGCCGTCCGTGCCCGCGCCACCACCGTGGCAAACATCATCCGCGACGGCGCAGAAGGAAAGTAAAACTATGACTGAAAGCTCCACTTCCCCGGTAGGCGCTCCTTTGGTGGGTACTCCTTTGGTGGGCATTGTGATGGGTTCCGACTCAGACTGGCCCGTCATGGAGGCTGCCGCAGCTGCACTGTCCGAGTTCGGTATCCCGTTCGAGACCGATGTAGTTTCCGCACACCGCATGCCCATCGAAATGATTGCTTACGGCCAGGGCGCAGCAGCCCGCGGCATCCGCGTCATCATCGCCGGAGCCGGCGGCGCAGCCCACCTCCCGGGAATGCTGGCCTCTGTCACCACACTTCCCGTAGTGGGCGTGCCCGTGCCGCTGAAGACCCTTGACGGTATGGACTCTCTACTATCGATCGTGCAGATGCCGGCAGGAGTTCCCGTAGCCACGGTATCTATTGGTGGAGCCCGCAACGCTGGTCTGTTGGCCGTGCGCATGCTGGCTAGTGGCACCGATGCTCTGGCCACAGAGTTGGCTGCCAAGCTGGCCGATTTTGCCCAATCCCTCAATGACCAAGCCTCCGCCAAGGGCGCCGCCTTGCGGGAGAAGGCCGGGAAGACCTACCCGTTGGCTGTGCTCCCGGAGACCGCCCTACCGGAGATCGCCGTTCGGAAGCCCGAAGTCCCGGAGCCCTCCGGAACGACAGAAGGATAAACGCCTGCACATGAGTTTTAGCAGTCCCAAGGTTTCGCGGCCCTCGAACCGTCCGCCCCTGTTGACTAACCCGGCCCGTTTTCCGGAGCCGGCGTCAGCACCCGTGCGCTCAAAACGAGCCTGGATCTTACTGCTGCTGACACTCGTTCTGCCAGGTTCGGCCCAACTGGTGGCCGGCAACAAGCGCATTGGTCGCATAGCGCTGCGCTGCACTTTCGTGGTGTGGGCACTGGTGATCACCGCCGTCGTACTTGCACTTTTCCAGCGTGAAGCGCTCCTGAACCTGTTCACCAGCCCATACTCATCACTGCTCATCATCGTCGTGATGGTGGCTGTCGCGGCAGGCTGGGCCATCATGTTCCTGAACACACTCAAGATCATTAGACCGTCTTTGCTGGCGCCGGGCATGCGCGGTTTGGTGTCCATGGCCATGGTGGTGTTGATGGTGCTGACTACCGGAACACTCGGTTACGGGGCGTTCCTGGTCAACTCCGGGCGCAACGCTATCTCGAGTATTTTTGCCTCTGGGCCCAATATGGAGCCCGTGGACGGTCGCTACAATTTTCTGCTCATGGGTGGTGATGCGGGCGAGGACCGTGCTGGCCGGCGTCCGGACTCGATCGTGGTGATCAGCGTTGATGCCAAGACGGGCAAAGCCGCCACCATCAGCATCCCGCGCAACCTTCAGAACGCCCCGTTTGAGCCCGATTCCCCCCTCTGGGATGTGTACCCCGACGGCTATAACTGCGGCGATGAGTGCATCATCAACTTCCTCTACACCGACGTCACCAACAACCATCCAGATCTATACCCCGATGCGGATGATCCAGGCGCCAACGCCATGATGGATGCGGCCGGCGGCATTCTGGGTTTGAGCATTCAGGGTTACGTCATCATTGATATGGGCGGCTTCTCCGATCTCATCGATGCCATGGGCGGGGTCACCATCAATGTGGGGGGCTGGGTTCCCATGAGCGGCGACGACGTCAACGGCACCGGCGACCACCTACCACCCACGGGCTGGATTGCTCCGGGCGTGCAAAAGCTCGACGGTTTTCACGCTCTCTGGTATGCCCGCTCCCGTGAATGGGTCCTGGAATACAACCGCAGCGAGCGCCAGCAGTGCATCCAGGCAGCCATGCTGTCTCAGATGGATCCGGCCACCATTTTCACCAAGTTCAGTGCTTTGGCCGACGCCGGTGCCAAGGTAGTGGAATCGGACCTGCCTGCCGGACAGTTGGGTAGCTTTGTATCCTTGGCGTTGAAGTCCAAGGACAACCCGCTCTCACGCTTGACCGTTGGGCCCCCGGACTTCGATAAAGATTTCCCCACCTACCCTGACTTTGACGTTCTTCACCAGCGGGTGCAGACACTACTCAATCCACCAGCACCGGCGAAGCCCGCACCGTCGGCGCCTGCAGCGTCGGACCCCGCACCAGAGGCACCTGCTCCCGACGCACCTGGCACTGACACTCCCGCCGCTCCTTCGCCCGAAGTACCCGCAGCACCGGCGCCCGAGGCACCAGCTGAAGAGGCGCCGTCGTCCGGGCCGGAGATCACTGCTGACTATCTGCAGCAGCTGGCCATCAATGGCGACGCCGTGGCGCTCGGGGCGCTGCTGTCCAATAACGGGACCTGCTCCCCGGGCTAAGCTCACTGTATTTAGCTGGTTGTGCTCAGCCCGCTATCGAGGCGCAATGACAGTCATTTTCAATCGATCTACAGCTTGCCTGAGACCAGGAGAAATCTCTTATGTTTGCTCTGACGAACGTTACCCGCAATTATGCGTGGGGTTCGACAACGGCCATCGCCGCGTTGTTAGGCACCGAACCCAGTGGTGGTCCGGAAGCGGAATTGTGGATGGGTGCACATCCGGATTCTCCCTCCGTCGCGGCCACCCCTGAGGGCCCGGTGCCACTGGATCAGCTGATCGCGGCGCATCCCCACGCGGCGCTGGGTGCGGATGTGCACGCTTCCTTTGGTGCGAAACTGCCGTTCTTGGCCAAGCTTTTGGCAGCCGATCAGGCCCTGTCTTTGCAAGTTCACCCCACGTTGGAGCGGGCTAGGGAGCGTTTTGCAGCGGAGGAGGCGGCTGGTGTTCCGCGCGACGCCGCCCATCGCAGCTACAAGGACGCTAACCATAAGCCGGAGATGATTCTGGCGCTGACCCCTTTCGAGGCGCTCTGCGGTTTCCGTCCGTGTGCCGAAGCGGCCGCGCTGTTCCATGCCGTGGCGGCGGCAATCACCGCTACGGGTGCGCCGGTTCCGGAGCTGTTGCGTCAGGTCGAGATGACCTTGAATTCGCGTATGGCTGCCCCAATGGTGGTTCGGCGAGCCTTCGAAACTTTGGTCAATGGCGGGGCCGAGACTACTTCCCTGGTGGAGCTGGCGGCCTCGGCGTTGGCCGCTTCTTCGGCTTTCGGCTTTGAAGGCGAGGGCCGGAACATTGCTGGTCTACCCGAGAACGCTGAAGCATCCCTACGGACCGTGGTAGTGCTGGCAGAACAGCATCCAGGTGATTCCGGTGTCCTGGTCTCACTGTTGCTGAATCGGGTTTCGCTGGTGCCCGGGGAAGCCATCTACCTCCCGGCTGGCAATATCCACGCCTACTTGAACGGGCTGGGTCTGGAAGTCATGGCCTCCTCCGATAACGTGCTGCGTGGTGGGCTCACGGGCAAGCACGTGGACGTCCCGGAATTGCTGGACACCGTGGACTTCAATCCCAGCACCGTTCCAGTAGTCCCCACCCGAACAACAGACCTCGGGCAGCATCTCTGGGAACCGCCGTTCACTGAATTTGTGCTCCAACGTGTGGAGATCTCGGCTGACTCAGAGCCCGTTCCATTGCTGCAGAATGGTCCGTTGCTGGTGCTGGCGGTCTCGGGCTCCGTGCTGCTGGACTCCCCCCGCAGCGACATGGTCCTGAGTCGTGGCGGCTCGGTGTTTGTTCCTGCCGCAGAAAACCCGGTCATGGTTCACCCCCATGTGGTTGTTGGGGATCCCAGCGACACCCCGGCCGTGATTTTCGCCATTACCGTGGCTGGCTGAGGCTTCCCCGCCCCGGATCCACCATCCCCACGTCCTTCCCGGCCCTGATCCGGCCTCGACGAGCCGGATCCGGCCTTTCCGCCATCGACCCGTCACGTAATGACGCTTAGAACTTTCTAAGTGTCATTACATGACGGCTCGATGGCTTGGGCCCGGACTCAGAGGCTGCGGGGCCGCCAACCCAGCCAGGAATGCCTCGGATTCGGGGCGGAAGTCCTTAGCTCTGAAACTTTTTGGAGATTTCTTGCGGAAGTAGGGCTCCGTTATCCACAGATTTGCCGAAAACAGCACATTTCGGGTCCGGCGCTAGCCGAAACTTGTCCTAATGGAGCTATGAGAACTCCAGACCCGCTGCCGATGTCCATCGCAACTGTTCCGTTCACACTCGATTCTGCACTTCGGTACGGCGTATCCGTGCGCAGGACGCGTGCCAGTGATTTGCGGATTCCCAGCCGGAGCATACGGGTTCCTAAGAATGCCGATTTTACCCTGTTTGATAGCTGCCGAGCCCTGACCGCTGCGACACCCCATGCAGTGGTTACACATTTGACGGCAGCGAGACTCTACGGGTTTTACCTGCCTTGGCGGTTCAGAGAGCAGGGAGAGTTTGATTTAGCCAAGTGGGCTGGCCAAGCAAGACCTCGCCGAAAAAACGTTCACGGCCGAGAAATGAAGTGGAATCCCCGCGACATTGGTGAACTCGCCGGAGTTCCGATCACCTCCGAACAGCGAACTCTGCTAGATATCGCACCCCCTGCTCTCAGTAGACGAGCTAGTGGCCGTTGCGGACCAGCTGGTGTGCGAACACCACCGATCATTTGGATACCAGAAATATCCCACGGTTTCTCTAGCCACTCTCCGGACATACATTGCACAGAACCGCAATCACCGCGGAGTCCGCAAGCTGGATGAAGCCATCAAATCGGTCGAGGTTGGTTCTGATTCGCCGAAGGAAACAGAACTACGACTACTGATCGGACGCTGGCAATTACCCCTATTCAGCCACAATGTGGAGACTCGAAACGCTGCTGGTGAAGGCAAGGTAGGGCCCGACTTGGCCTGCGAAGAGTATAAGACGTGCGCCGAATACGACGGCGAGCACCATTTCTCTCGTGAGCAACAAACCAAAGATCATGACCGGAACTACATCACCACTTCTCTGGGCTGGCACCAGATACTGATCAACAATGAGGACTTCAAAGCTGGCGAGGCCGTGATAATCACCAAAATTGCTCGAGCTCTCAAACTCGGTGGTTGGCCAGACCCGCAGAATCTAGCGAGCAGGTCTCTAGAAGGCCACCTTAGTACTCGTAAAGATTTCGACTAGCTCCGCACGAATTCTGGGCGGGAAACGAAAATCCACCCGTCACGTAATGACGCTTAGATCCCCCTAAGTGTCATTACGTGACGGGTGGATGTGAAAAACACGGCCTAGGCGCGGCCGAGGCACGGCCCGAACGCCCTTAGCGCTTGAGCAGTCCTCGCGCCTTGCGCAGCGCGCGACGCACCAGCGGCAACGCCTTCGCAAACACCGGGTACAGGGGCGAAAGACTCAAGTCCCAGGTACCGGCCAGCATGTTCTCATGATCAGCGAAGCCGAACTTGAACTTTGAGACCCCGTCATTGAGCAGGCCGTTGAAGTCGTAGCGGGTGATCCCCCGGGCCTTCATTTCTTGGATGGCCAGCCATTTCAGCGAGAAGTTGGCCCGCAGCGTGCTGCCTTCCTCGGTCATGCCGCCGTAGAGCTCAAAAGCTGTGGCATCACTCGCGGCCAGCCAGAGGAACGCCACCAGCTTCTCGCCATCGAACGCGCCGTAAATGGGCGATCCCGATCCGAGGTTGTTCAGGATGTCGCTGTAGTAGCCGTCTTCGTGGATTCCGAACTCGGCGCGCTGGGCAGTTTCCCGGTACACCGCCATGCACTGCGGAACCTCAGCCGGCGTCACAGCCCGGTATTCCAGCGCTTCCCGGCTCGATTTGCGGATGTACTGGCGCGTCTTCTTACTCATCGCGGCCAGCAGTTCGTCCTCGGTGCGCGTCAGATCCAGAATCAGCGTGCGCGGAATCAAGATGGTGCTGGCGCTGGGAGTCCATCCCGTGGCCGGCAGAGTCGCCACGGCCACCGTCGCAGCGTCCCAGTCCGGTTCAATGCTCAAGGCCACGGATTTGTGGGTGGTCTTCACATAACGTCCGACGACGTCCAGCACCTCTTGCTCACGTCCCGACGCAGCCTGTGGTCCCCTCGCCAGATACGCCAAAGAGCGGAACGGGAACGGCAGCGCGCGCAACAGAATCTGGGCGGAACCCACCAGGGTTTCGCCATCTTTTACCAGGACGCGGTCAACGCTCCAATTGTGGGCAGCTTTGGTCTCGCCCCACCCCCACAGCTGCATGGGGTGTCCCAGCTGTGAGTTCACAGCGGCATCCCACTCGTCACGGACACGGCACGGCACAACACTTAAAGTCATGCTTCAAGCCTACCGGCTGGCGCAGCTAGGAAGGTCCCGCCCGAGAACCGTGCCGGGCGGCGCTGAGGCGCCGGGCCCCGGAGCGGGGATGGATTTCCCCGCACGGTCTGAGGAACGAAGAACGGGCGAGAAATCTTACTGCCCGCGAGGGGCCCGGTGTCGAAAGCCGCGGGACCCGGCACTCGAGTACCGGGTCCCGGCTACCTGGAGAAACGGGCAGAAGCGGGCTTACTTGATGCGGGCGTAGGTTTCCCACTTGGCAGCCTGGTGTTCGCCTTCAACAAAGCGGACGGTGCCGGACTTCGAGCGCATCACGATTGACTGGGTCAGGACGCGGCCCTTGTCGTAGCGCACGCCGCGCAGCAGGTCACCGTCGGTGATGCCGGTGGCTGCGAAGTAGCAGTTGTCGCTGGAGACCAGATCGTTGGTGGACAGCACGCGGTCCAGGTCGTGTCCGGCGTCGATCGCCTTCTGCTTTTCATCATCGGAGGTGGGCCAGAGGCGGCCTTGGATGACGCCGCCGAGGGTCTTCATGGCGCACGCGGCCACGATTCCTTCGGGAGTTCCGCCGATTCCCATCAGCGCGTCAACGCCAGTACCGGGGCGGACGGCGGCAATAGCGCCGGCCACGTCGCCATCGAGGATGATTTTGGTGCGGGCTCCGGCGTCGCGGATTTCCTGGATGAGCGGCTGGTGACGGTCACGGTCCAGAACCATGACGGTGAGCTGGTTGATCTTCACACCCTTGGCCTTGGCGATCAGGTGCAGGTTCTGCTTGACGGGGAGGCGCAGGTCAACCATGTCAGCCGCTTCGGGGCCGGTCACCAGCTTCTCCATGTAGAACACGGCGGAGGGGTCGAACATGGTGCCGCGTTCAGCCACAGCCAATACGGCCAAGGCGTTGTTGATGCCCATGGCGGTGAGGCGGGTGCCATCGATCGGGTCCACGGCCACGTCGCATTCGGGGCCAGAGCCGTCACCAACTACCTCGCCGTTGTACAGCATGGGGGCTTCGTCTTTTTCGCCTTCACCAATGACCACCACGCCGTTGAAGTGAACGGTGGAAAGGAGGGAGCGCATGGCGTCCACGGCTGCGCCGTCGGCCAGGTTCTTTTCGCCAAAACCAACCCAGTGACCGCCAGCAATAGCGGCGGCTTCGGTCACACGGACCAGCTCAAGGGCTAGGTTGCGGTCCGGCTCGTCGTCGCCCACGGCCAAGGCCCGGGATAGCTGAGAGTAATCCATCTGTGATGCTTTTTCAGGCACGTGTAAACCCCATTGTTTAGGTAGGCGCAGTTTTTGCTTTGCGCAGGTGCGCGCATGTCTGCCGTTTTCTTGCCTACCCAAGTAATCATAGGTGAAATGGCGAACCCCTACCCAGTGAGGTACGCCACAGAGCCGTTCGGGGTGATCTTTGCCCCCTCTTATCTGGGAAGATGGTTCAGTGAGTGATTCCAGCCCTACCCCGCCCTTCAAGCCCTCCATCGCCGCCGGCGCCGCTAAACGCGCCAACGCCTCGGTGATTGGCATGTTCTTGGCCATCTTCTCCACCATTGCCATTGTATTGACCGTCGTGTGGCTCAACCCACAGCAAAAAGCCGACACATACCGAAGCAACATCGACGTTTCCGCGGTCGCCAGCAATGCTGCCGACACGGCTGGGTTCACCCCGGTCGCACCGGCACTTCCTGATGGTTGGTACGCCAATTACGCGCGCTGGAATCCTGCCGGCGCCGACGGCGTCGCCTTCTGGGACGTAGGTTACGTAACCTCCAACAACACGTTTATCGCGCTGCGCCAGTCCATCACCGCCAACCCCACGTGGGTAGCTGATCAGTCTCAGAACGCTCCGGTCACCGGCAGCCGAACGGTGGATGGGCATGAGTGGGAACTGCGTGATAAACCTAAAGGGGACCGCAGCCTGGTCCTGATCGACGGCGAGGACATGATCGTTCTGACCGGTGCAGCCGATTTCGCAGACTTCGATTTCCTCGCCAAAGCAGCAACAGACTCACTTGACACCACAGAGGCACCCTCGGCAGCAGCAAGTCCCGCTACCGCTCCGGCGCCTTAGCACACCAGCATTCCAACTACGAAGGGCAATAACTCATGACCGGTGGAGAAGACAGCAACGCAATCCCGAACCACCAGCTCCGGCCCGCCGAGGCTTGGGAGACGCTGATGGCCGGCAATGCCCGGTTTGTTGGCAGCAACTCCTCCCACCCCAATCAGGACGCTGCCCGCCGCACCTCGCTCGTGGCCACGCAGAACCCTTTCGCCGTCATCTTCGGCTGCTCAGATTCGCGTCTGGCTGCCGAGATCATCTTTGATCTGGGACTGGGCGACGCCTTCGTGGTCCGCACGGCCGGCCATGTGATTGACAACACCGTTTTGGGTTCCATTGAGTACAGCGTTGACAACCTGAATGTGCCGCTGATCGTGGTGCTCGGACACGACAACTGTGGTGCCGTGACGGCCACACAGCAGGCTGTTGCTACAGGCGCCATGCCCGCCGGATTCATCCGTGACCTGGTGGAACGCATCACCCCGTCCGTGCTGACCTCCTTGCGCAAGGACGCCGACGCCGACGTCAGCGCCATGATCACCGAGCACGTCAAGCAGACCGCGGCCCGCCTCGTGGAGAACTCCCCCATCATCGCCAACGCCGTGGCCCGCCAGCGCACCGCCGTGGTGGGCTTGACGTACCGCCTCAATGACGGCCACGCGGATCTTGTCTACAGCAACGGCTCCATCCACCAGTAAGCCGCTTTCGAAAGGCCCGACGCCGGAACGCAAGTCCCGCCGTCGGGCCTTCTTTGCGTGTGGCTGGGCAAGCGTGTGGCTGGGCAAGCGTGTGGCTGGGTAAGCGTGCCACGCGGCGGCGTTTGTGGCTTATGGTTTCGGCACTGGTTTTCGGCTCGGGGCGCGGCGGCGATAAGGTGTAGATATGACTGATACTGCCGCGGCTAACGCACAAGAATTCCGTATTGAACATGACACGATGGGCGAGGTCCGGGTTCCGGCCAACGCCCTCTACAGCGCACAGACACAGCGTGCGGTTGAAAACTTCCCGATTTCGGGCATGACATTGGAGTCTGCCCACATCGCTGCATTGGCGCGCATCAAGAAGGCCGCCGCCACCACCAACGCCGAATTGGGTGTCTTGGACGCCGATCTGGCCCGCGCCATTGAAGCTGCTGCCGATCAAGTTGTCTCAGGAGAGTTCGACGGTGACTTCCCCATCGATGTGTTCCAAACAGGTTCCGGAACCTCTTCGAACATGAACATGAATGAGGTCCTGGCGACCTTGGCCAACCGGGCTCTGAGCGCTGCCGGTTCCGAAAAGGTTGTTCACCCGAACGACCACGTGAACGCTTCGCAGTCCTCCAACGACGTTTTCCCCACCTCCGTCCACGTCGCCGCAACCTCCGCCCTGATCAACGATCTGATCCCGGCACTGGCTTACTTGGCAGAATCGTTGGAGCGCAAGGAAAGCGAATTCGCAGAAGTTGTGAAGTCCGGCCGCACGCACCTGATGGACGCCACTCCGGTCACCTTGGGCCAGGAATTCGGCGGCTATGCAGCACAGATCCGCTATGGCATCGAGCGCGTCGAATCTGCACTGCCGCGCGTGGCTGAAGTTCCCCTCGGCGGCACCGCTGTTGGCACTGGCATCAATACCCCGGCTGGCTTCCCGCAGCGTGTGATCGCCTTGCTGGCAGCGGACACCGGCTTGCCGTTGACCGAAGCTCGGAATCACTTCGAGGCCCAGGCCAACCGCGACGGCCTCATCGAAGCCTCCGGCCAATTGCGCACCATTGCGTACTCGATCATGAAGATCAACAACGATCTGCGCTGGTTGGGCTCTGGCCCCAACACCGGCCTGGGCGAAATCTCCATCCCGGATCTGCAGCCGGGCTCCTCAATCATGCCCGGCAAGGTCAACCCGGTCATCTCCGAAGCAGCCATCATGGTCGCCGCGCAGGTTATCGGCAACGACACCACCATCGCCCTGTCCTCCACCAACGGCGCGTTCGAACTCAACGTGGGCATCCCGGTCATGGCCGCGAACCTGCTGCAGTCCATCCGCTTGCTGACCAATACCTCCCGCATCATGGCCGACAAGATGATTGACGGCCTGACCGCAAATGTTGAGCGCGCCCGCTTCCTGGCCGAGGCTTCACCGTCCATCGTGACTCCGCTGAACAAGCACATTGGTTACGAGAACGCAGCCAAGATCGCCAAGCACGCCATCGCCGAGGGCCTCACCATCCGTGAAGCCGTTCTGGCCTTGGGCTTCGTTGAGCGCGGCGAACTGACCATGGAGCAGCTGGATAAGGGCCTGGACGTCATGGCCATGACCCGCGCACCCAAGTAACAGCACCCCTCTTTGTACTAAGAGAGCCAACGAGGGACTCACTGCGAGCAGTGGGAGGTGGCGAACGACGGCGGGAGGTTACCTTTTTCACAAAAGGTAACCTCCCGCCGTCGTACTTTTTTAGGGTGGGGCGGTGGTGGCTAAGGACGGCTGATGGGGCACCGGAGGCTACCTTTAATGGCGTTCTGCGACGCAATCCGCCTTATTCACAGCTTCTGTCTAAGAAATCGCGAATTCAGGAATCACTGGCAAGGCACCAAACCGGAGGGATCAGCAGAGGCCTCGCTGGCAAACCCCGGCCTCGATGAACGCCTTGGCGTGCAACCCGGTCAGGTGCGTCTCGCCGTCGAACTCTGGGCTGCTGATCTACGTGACTACTGTGCCCTTCTGAACGAGCAGCATGTGCTCTCTGAGGCCGCCAACGCCAAGAATTTTTTCGACACTATTGAACGATCTCCTCTGACGGACGATCAGATCCGTGCCGTGGTCTGTCTCGACAATCGGGTCCAGGTCATCGCCTCGGCCGGTTCAGGTAAGACCTCAACCATGGTCGCCAAGGCCGGGTATGCCCTCCACCGCAAGCTCGTGTCGGCTGAGAAGATCCTCCTTCTTGCCTTCAATACAGACGCCGCCAAGGAACTTGAGCAACGGATCCATGAAAGGCTCCTGCCGCTCGGACTCGATGGTGGAGACGTCAAGGCGAAAACCTTTCACGCCTTTGGCTTGGAGATCATAGGACAGGCGACCGGGAGGAAACCCTCCGTGGCGCCCTGGGTCCAAGATGGCGCTGACCAGGAAAAGCTTCGCCAAATTGTAGAAAAGCTTCGGGACACCGATCTCATTTTCCGCCGTCAGTGGGATCTGTTCAGATTGGTCCTCAGCCGTGGATTCCCGGAATTCGGCCATGGGCCAGGCAGCCCAGATCATCCTGGCCCGTCGGGCGGCCCGGGCAACACCGCTAGCTCAGGAGCGAGATCCTCCGCCAAGCCATCCGAAGAGTTCCGTACGCTCCAAGGCGAGGTGGTTAAGAGCCACGGTGAACGGCTGATCGCGGACTGGCTGTTCTACAACGGCGTCGATTACGTGTATGAACAGCCCTACGAGCACGACACCGTCGATGCTGCCCATTCCCAGTACCGTCCGGATTTTTACTATCCCGGCATCGGCGCCTATCACGAACATTTTGCGCTCGATCATCAAGGACTTCCGCCTCCTGAATTCACTGGCTACCTTGACGGTGTCCACTGGAAGCGTGCCCTTCACCGGCAATTCGGGACCACACTGCTGGAAACCACCATGTCTGAGCTGTGGGACGGGCGCGCTTTTGACCGGCTGACCGAACAGCTCACAGCGCGTGGCATCACGCTGGATCCCAATCCTGACCGCCCAGGCACCGGCCCCGAGCCGATGCGTAATGAGCAACTCATCAGGACCTTCCGGACCTTCCTCATCCACGCCAAAAGCAACAGGCTCAGCGGCGAGCATCTCAGGGAGCGCCTCACTGCGTGGTCACGGACACCCGCGCATTTTCGCCACAGCGTCTTCCTCAATCTCTTTGACACCATCCGGGCCGCATGGGATCAGGAACTTGCGCAGTCCGAATATATAGATTTCGAGGACATGCTCTCATTGGCCGCCGATCATGTGGAGGCCGGACGTTGGGACCCCGGATATGAGCTGGTGATGGTCGATGAAATGCAGGATGCCAGCCATGCCCGAGCCCGGCTGGCTCATGCGCTGGTGAACGCTCCTGGTCGCATGCTGTTTGCTGTCGGGGACGATTGGCAGAGCATCAACGGCTTCGCCGGGGCAGATATCTCGGTGATGACGAATTTTTCACGATGGTTTGGTGAAGCCGAAATAGTCCGGCTGGAACGAACTTTTCGATCCCCGCAGTCCATCTCCAGCTTATCGAGCGCCTTCGTCCAGAAGAACCCAGCACAATTGCGTAAGAGCGTTGTTTCATCCGCACCGGAATACTCCCCATCTATCGTCGCCGTGGCGCTCTCGAATGCTGGCGACTTTCAGCGCACTGTACGTGTGCACCTGGAGAAACTGGCCGCACGGGTGTCCGCCGGTGAGATCCCCGCTAGCACCCATGGAGTGGTGACGGTCCTTGTCCTGTGCAGGTACCGGAAGCTGGTGCAGGAAATGCGAGCGGCAGTGGCGCCGGCGTCGGGCTACGCGAGCAACCTCAGTCATCTAGATATCCAATTCCACACTATCCACGGCTCTAAGGGACTTGAGGCCGACTATGTCATCATCCCGGGACTGACTAAGGGATCCTATGGTTTCCCCAGCACGATGGCAGACGATCCCGTCTTGCATCTGGCCATGCCGGCTGGGGACAATTTTCCGATGGCAGAGGAGCGACGGCTTTTCTACGTGGCCATGACTCGCGCCAAACGCTCCGTGACCCTGCTGACGGTCAAAGGCAAAGAATCACCGTTTCTCTTGGAGCTCGCTAACGAGCACAACATTGGGGTGCTTGATGCAGCCGGAAAAGCTGTGCCGCTCCTACGCTGCCCAGGCTGTGGGAACGGACAATTAGTGCACAGGAACGGGAAGTGGGGGCCCTTTCTGGGGTGCACCAGTTACCCTGCGTGCAGGCACACCCAAAAGTTAGAAGGAATCCGAAGGTAGCTGGCGACCGAAGCAAAGTGAGTGAGATCTCCCCGCACCATTTTGCACTCCTGGAAAAATAGTGCAAAATTATACTTTGTGACTGATAGTGCAAAAAATTGCCAATCCCAGGGATTGCGCGCCCGCAAGCGGGAGGCGACCCGATCGGCCATCACGGCCCGAGTCAGGGCCCTCACCGCCCAAGACGGCCTCAACGGCTTCACCATTGAACAGCTGTGTGAAGACGTGGGCGTTTCACGGCGAACATTTTTCAACTACTTCCCCTCCAAGGAAGATGCCCTCATTGGCCACCTACTCGATGAGTTCCCAGCAGATGCCACAGCCATATTTTTGGCCGGGGCAGCTCCGGAGAATGGTGTAGCGCGGGGGCCCAACGGCCTCAGCACTACGCTGTTGCAGGATCTCTTCGATCTCACCTGTGCCATGGTCGAGGAAATGAATTTGACCCGTGAGCAGACCGCCCAACTCATGGCAGCCATGAAAATGGAGCCACAGCTCATGGTGAAAATCATGGGCAGCGCCCTCGACCGCCAACAGGAATTTGCCGACCTCATCGCGGAGCGCGAGCAGCTCCCGCCAGATGACCCAGTGATCACCATGGTGGCGGCATTATTTGGCACCTGCTCTCAACGCTCCGGTCAAGTGTTTTTTTCCGAAGAGAACACCATCCCCTACGAGGATCTGTTGCAGGAGAACCTCCTGGCAGCCCAACAACTATTTACCCATTCACAATTGATCTTTGAGGGGACTCAATGAGTACCGCTTTGAAAGCAGGGCAACCGCTCCTGCTAACCCAGAAAAGAATCTGGATCATTTTCTCGGCGCTGATCGCCGGAATGATGCTCTCAAGCCTCGACCAAACCATCGTCTCCACTGCCATGCCCACCATCGTGGGCAAGCTCGGCGGCGTGGAGCACCAGACCTGGATCACCACCGCGTACCTTTTGGCCACCACCATCGTGATGCCCATCTACGGTAAATTGGGCGATATCCTCGGCCGCAGGAACCTGTTTCTGGCTGCCATTGCCATCTTCACACTGGCATCCATTGGCTGTGCGTTCGCCACCGATTTCTGGGGCTTTGTCATTTTCCGCGCCATGCAGGGTCTGGGCGGCGGCGGTTTGATGATCCTCTCGCAGGCCATCATCGCTGACATTGTTCCCGCCAACGAGCGCGGCAAGTACATGGGCCCGTTGGGCGCCATCTTCGGCCTCTCCGCCGTTGCTGGCCCCCTCTTGGGTGGCTACTTCGTGGACCACCTGACGTGGGAATGGGCCTTCTACATCAACATCCCGATCGGCATTGCCGCCTTCATCGTGGCATTCTTCGCACTGACTTTGCCCTCCAAGAAGGCCACGCAAAAGATTGACTTCATGGGAGTGGTGTTCCTCTCCATCGCCACCACCTGTTTGATCTTCTTCACCGACTTCGGCGGCAAGCCCGACGGCTGGACCTCGCTGACCACCTGGACCTGGGGCGCCGGCATGATCGCCGCCATCGCCTTGTTCATCTTCACCGAGGCCCGCGCCGATGACCCCATCATCCCGCTCTCGCTGTTCAAGAACCCCATCTTCTTGAACTCCACAGCCATTGGGTTCGTCCTGGGCATGGGCATGTTTGCGGCCATCGCTTTCGTGCCCACGTTCTTGCAGATGTCCACCGGCACCTCCGCCGCCGTCTCCGGGCTCTTGATGCTGCCCATGATGGTGGGCCTGATGGGAACTTCCATCTACTCCGGTCTCCGCATGTCCAAAACGGGCAAGTACAAGTCGTTCCCGATCATCGGATCATCGCTGACCATCCTCGCTATGCTCTGGCTGACTACACTGTCCGCCGAAACCCCCATCTGGATCATTTGCGCGCAGTTGTTCGTCTTTGGTGCCGGCCTTGGTTTCATCATGCAGATCGTGGTCATCGTGGTGCAGAACTCCGTCCCGCCTGCTCAGCTGGGGACGGCCACCAGTACCAATAACTACTTCCGTGAAGTAGGTTCGGCCCTGGGCGTGGCCGTCTTCGGCGCTATGTTCACCACCCGCTTGGCTGAGTCCCTGACCAAGGTCTTCGCTGCTGGCGGTGCCTCGCCGGAAGATGCTGGCAATGCCATGTCCACTCTTGACCCGCAGGAACTCCACAAGCTGCCCCAGGATATTCAAGACGGCATTGTCAACGCCTACGCCGATTCTCTGGCACCGGTGTTCTGGTACCTCATCCCGTTCATGGTGGTGGCGCTGATCTTGGCCCTGTTCATGAAGGTCATCCCCCTCTCGGACACCTCCGGCATGGTGGCCCGTGGCGAGGCCATTGGCGGCGAGGAGGCCCTGCGCCTCGAGGCCGAGCTAGCCGCTGCTAGGGCTCCTGCTTCAGCTTCGCCTTCTGCTGCCGCGTCTGAGAGCACGGATACGCTCCTGCTAACCAAGGACGCGCCGGAAGATACCCCGGACAAGCCCTAACCTTGCGCCGAAATGGCGAGGGCCGGCGTCGTACTTCTCAACGTACGACGCCGGCCCTCGCCTTTAGTGGTTAACGCGCCGTCCGCGGCCGGCAACGAGATCGGTAGTTAGCCACCAAATCCGCTGTGTAGCTACCGATCTCGGGGCTAGCCCCCGTTCAGTTGTCGGCGAGATACGAAGTTTCGCGATTTACCCCACTTGCAGCTGCTTCCGCAAGCCCCTACGGCACGAGTACGGGATGTTTCGGGTGTGGTTGACTCGGCAACTGAAGACCGAGGGGGATGCGATGGATTACGGCACTGTGGAGCTGCTGGTCGGTACTGTCCTGGCGCTGCTGCCCGTAGCTGCGCTGGTGGTGGCGGGATTGTGGTGTCTGAAGTCTCCGGAACGGCGAATGCCTTGGCTCGGTATCTTGGGCATTCTGGCATCACTGTTCTACCCCTGGGGCGCCGTGATCCTGGCGAGTACTTTATTTCCGCCACCCTATGACGCCTACTTTGCCAGTGGGCGCGGTTTGGATCTGCGGGGAATATTCATGGCTTTCGGAGCTATGGCGGGCGGGGCAGCAGGCATCGTGACCTCGATAGTCTTTTGTACCGTGAACCTGATTCGCCAATGGTACCGGTCGCGAAGAGCCGTTAGCGCTCGAAGTTCGGCTCCCCAGTAAACGCCAGAGCCCGCTCAATGCAGGCGAGGTGGCCCGGGCGCAGAGGCGGGAGCTCTTCGATGGCGAACCAGCCTACGGCGAGGGATTCGTCGTCGTTGACGCGGGCGGTGCCGCTGACGTGGCGGGCTATGAACTCGACGTTGAGGAAGTCGCACACATCGCCGTTGGGGAACGTCACCGGTCCCACGGATGTGACCCCCAAAAGGTGCTCGATCCGTGCCACCACAGCGGTTTCCTCGAAGATCTCGCGTATGAGGCCTGGGCCTGGCTGCTCCCCCGGTTCCAAGATTCCGGTGATCAGCGCCCAGCCGCCGGTATCGGAACGTTCGCCGAGAAGGACGCGGCCGTGATCGTCAAAGACCACCCCGCGCACGCCCGGAAGCCAGAGCGGGTCGTGGCCAATTTTCTTGCGGAGGTTGACGATGAAGTCCGGTGATCCCATGGATTCAGCCTATCCCGGCGGCATCCCACATCTTGAGCTGTTGCGCTTCGCCCGAAGTGTTTGAAACTGCGTACCGTTTGCCTGTAACCACGCGCAGCTCCATGAGTGGCGCGTGGTTACGGGCAAAAGGTGCGCTGGCGCAAAGTGGTACGGGGCCAACTGTTAGCCGAAGGGGATGACGCCAAGGCCAATCGCTACGGCCAACATCACCAGTGAGACAACCAAAGAACGCCACAGCACCAACTTGTGATGATCCCCCAGCTCAACACGAGACAGAGACACCAGGAGGAGGATGGCCGGTACCAGTGGACTTTGCATGTGTACCGGCTGGCCTGTAATTGAAGCACGGGCCATGGCCGCCGGATCGATGCCGAAGTGAACTGCTGTTTCACTGAGCACTGGCAGGACACCGAAGTAGAAGGCGTCGTTGCTCATGAAGAACGTCATTGGAATGCTCAGCAAACCCGTGATGACGGCCATGTAGGGACCCATCGAGGTGGGGATGACGCTGACCAGCCAGGCTGCCATGGCATCCACCATGCCGGTTCCGCTGAGAACACCGGTCAATACAGCAGCGGCCATCACCATGGACACAACGGCGACTATGCTGCCGGCGTGGGAGACAAGCGCCTTGGCCTGGTCCTTCATTTTCGGGAAGTTGACGATCAAAGCCACCGCTGAACCAATCATGAACACGTACGGCAACGGCAGGATGTCCATGACCAACACCACCATGACCGCTACGGTCAAGGTCAGGTTGAACCAGAAGAGCTTGGGTCGAAGAGTATCGCGGTTGGGATCCAGCTGGGAATCGGCCAGTGAGGTGTTGACCGAGTCCGCATCATCGTTTGCCACGGCCAGCACTTGGGCATCAAAGCGGGCTTGCGCTGCGGAACGGGGCTTCTCCACTGTCAACAGTGCGGAACCGGCGCGGGATCCGCCGGAGGGGGCGCCGGCGTCGTGCGTGGAAGCGGTGGAAGCGGTGGATGTGCCAGTGCTGGAAGTACCAGTGCTGGAAGTGCCCAGAGAATCAGCCGCGCCCACCCAGAGGCTGCCGGCCAGTGCGAGTCGGCGGCGTTCGCGCACTCCCAGGTGCCAGGCGAAGAGGAAGATGACGATCATGCCGGCGATCAGCGACGGGATCATGGGGACGAAAACTTCGCTGGGCGAGACTTTCAGCGCGGCGGCGGCGCGGGCCGTGGGGCCGCCCCACGGCAGGATGTTCATGGTGCCGTTGGCCAGGCCCGCCACGCAGGTCAGGATCACCGGGCTCATGCCCAGGCGCAAATAGATGGGCAACATGGCGGCCGTGGTGAGGATGAATGTGGTGGATCCGTCGCCGTCAAGCGAGACCACCGCGGCGAGAACGGCCGTGCCGACTACTACCTTCGCGGGGTCGTTGCCCAGTGTGCGCAGGATCAGTTTCACGAGGGGGTCGAACAGGCCGACGTCGATCATCATGCCGAAGAAAACAATGGCGAACATGAGCAATGCGGCGGTGGAGGTTAGACTCTTCATCGAATCCATGACCATCTCGCCAATGCCCAGCCCGGCCCCGGCGAACAGCCCGAAAATGGTGGGCACCACGATCAGGGCCACCACGGGCGTCAATTTCTTCGTCATGATCAGGGCCATGAAGACCGCGATCATGGCGAATCCGAGGATTACCAACATTAGAACTCCTTTTGAATACCAGCCGCATTTATGAGCTGACTTACAGAGACTAGAGTGGCCTGCATCACTTATTGGGTTTAGCCCACTTGCCCGAACTAGTACCCTTTGAATACGTTTAACCCGTTAAGCCCACCGGCTTTCCGTCCACTGCCTGAAGGAGCCCTTGCAATGCAGCAGGCCCGGACGCCGCGCATGCGCTTTGCCACGCGAGTGCTGGTGCTGCAGTTGGCCGTGGTTTCGACGATTGTGCTCATGACGGCCGGGACGTTTGCCGCGCTGACCTACCAGTGGCTCGGCGATCAGGCCCAGGAGCGGGCGTTGGCCGTGGCCCGCACCGTTGCCTCCTCGGAGGACGTGCGCCGTGAAACTGCCGCCCTGGCCGCCACCGACAAGGCACAGTTGACACCTGCCTTGCTGGCGGGCGGGCCCTTGGAGCAGTATGCGGGCTCGGCCCAGGAGCGAACTGATGCCCTGTTTGTGGTGATCACGGACGACGACGGATTGCGGCTTGCGCATCCCAACCCGGCTTTGTTGGGGCAAAAGGTATCCACGGACCCCTCTGTGGCGCTGTCTGGGGGCGAGGAGACTTCACAGCAAAACGGGACCCTGGGGCACTCGGCGCGGGCCAAGGTTCCCGTGTTCGCTCCGGGATCGTCCTCCACTGTGGTGGGCGAGGTCAGTGTGGGCTTCTCCAGCGATGACATTGTGGCCGGCATGCTGGCCAACATTGTGCCGGTGGCGCTGATTGCGGGGGTTTCTTTGTCGCTGGGCGCCGTGGCCACAGTGGTCATGAGTTCACGGCTGCGGCGGCTGACGCTGGGGCTGGAACCTGAGGAAATTTCCGGGTTGGTACAGGATCAGGAAGCTGTTTTGCGCGGCGTCGACGAAGGAGTTATTGGCCTCACCAACGACGGCACCATCACGGTCTTCAACGAAGGAGCCCGGCGATTACTGGCGCCCGGTTCCACCCTTGATTACAGCGGAATCCCCCTCGCTGACAGCGGTCTTCCGGAGTTTCTTCTGGCAGCGAGTGGTGTGAACGCCGCCGCCGAGTTTGGCCCCTCCGAGCATGTGGTGGGCGACCGGGTAGTCATCGTTACCGCAAGGGCCGTGCGGCTCAAGGACAACCGTGATGACGGGGCGTTGGCGCTGGGCCGGGTCATCATGGTGCGGGACAGAACTGAGGTCCAGGCCCTGACCCGCCAGCTGGATGCCGTCAACGCACTCGGCACCGCCCTGCGAGCGCAACGGCACGAGTTCGCCAACCGGCTACACACCGTGGCCGGGCTGCTGGACATTGACCGCGCTGCCGAGGCTCGCGACTACATTGGCGAGATCATGCACAACGGACCACTGAACTATCCGGTGCAGGATCTGAGCCTGCTCAGTGACCCGTACTTGGAGGCATTCGTTGGCGCCAAGAGCATCGAAGCTCATGAGCGTGGTGTGGAGTTACGGATCGGCGCCACTACCCTCATCCGTGGACACATCACGGATCCGCAAGACGTCACAGCCATTCTGGGAAACCTTTTAGACAACGCCATCCGAGCCGCTGTTGCCGGAACCTCGCCCCATAAATGGGTGGAGGTCGAACTCCTCGATGAACACACAGCGGCCGGGGGCATCTTGCATCTGGTGGTAGCCGATTCCGGTGACGGGCTGCGCCTCTCTAGTGGCCAGGAGCTAGTAGAAGAGCCCGACGGCGCAAAACTCATCTTCGCTCCTGGCTACTCAACCGAATCAACCGAATTCTCAGTTCCCAGCGCCCCTGCTACCTCTCATCCCACCACCGCCGGCCCCAGTGATCCCATCACCGGCCACGGCGTGGGCTTGGCCCTGGTCCGCCATCTGGCCCGCCGACGCGGCGGCGAGGTGTGGGTTGCTGATGCTGGTTCACCCCAAACACACGGCGCAGTATTCTGTGCCCGACTGCCCGGCGTTGTGGGCCTTATCCCGGCCCTGACGCCCATCAACAAGGAGCATTCATGAGCGGCGATATTCGCGTCCTCATCGTCGAAGACGACTTTCATGTAGGCCGCCTACACGCCGGAATCGTTGACTCGGTGCCCGGCTTCAGCGCCTTGCCCCCGGCTCCCACCGCCGCACAGGGACTGAACGTCATTCACGCGCAGCGCCCGGATCTGGTCCTGCTCGATGTGTACCTGCCGGACGCGTCGGGCCTGGATTTGTTGCGCACCATCGATGTGGACGCCATGATGCTCAGTGCCGCTTCCGATCCTCAAACCATGCGCACAGCACTGCGCCGCGGCGCTTTGGCTTACCTCATCAAGCCGTTTTCCGCTGAGCTGCTCGAGTCCCGGCTGCGCGGCTACGCCCGCTACCGGCGGTTGCTGGCCGAGCCTGGGAATCTGAGCCAGGACAGATTTGAAACGGCCTGGCAATCACTCCATCCCAGCTCTCCGGCGGCTGGCCCCAAAGCGGCCACAGCTACCGAGACGGCGGTGCTGGCTGCCTTGGCCACCCGCGGCGACCAGTCGACGGCGGATGTGGCGGCCGCCGTCGGAATTTCCCGTACTACTGCCCAACGGTATCTGTCTTCATTGGCCGACGACGGCGCTGTCGCCATCTCCCTGCGTTACGGCGCCACCGGGCGGCCCGAGCACCGCTACAGCGTGGCGCCGCACTAGCTCACGCTGGCAGTACCAGCATGGTGGCCAACGTGCCGGCCAGCATGGCAGGACCAAACGGTAGAGCGGATTGGGCTGTCCCGCGGCGGCTGACGATCAAGAGAACACCCCACACTCCCCCAACAACAAAGCCCGCGGCCGCACCGAACATCACATGGTGCCAACTGAGAAATCCGAGAAAAAGGCCCAGCACCCCCGCCAATTTCACATCACCGAACCCCATGCCAGCCGGATACACGGCCCACAGCAGCCAATACAGCGCGAACATTGCGAGCACGCCACCCATGGCCCGAAGAGCATGCCCGGGCATCCCGGCCAGCAACGCCGCCGCAAGTAGCAGCGCCCCGGCAATCGGGTAGGCCGGCAACACATATCGGTTCGGGAGGGTGTGGGTACGAATATCGATGACGCTCAGCACCGCCGCCAGCCACAACAAATACAGGGTGGCGGCCAGAGCACAAACCAGCGCGAGCGCACTGCTCTCCCACAAGTCCATCAGCCGGGTGACCATAGCGCGATGCTACCAGCGCCGCGGCCGCCCGGCGCAGGGTGCGGGGCTAAGCTGTGGATATGAGCGCCACGGAATTCACCGCCGATACCTTTCGACATCTTTGCCGTTCCTCGCCCTGGCGCTGGCAGAGCCTTCGCTTTGAGCTGCACCGGAAGTTTCCCAACGCGGCCGACGGCGGACCAGGCAACAGTTGGGTGCCGGGGACCTCGACGGGGGTGAGCGATCCGGTGTTGGCGCTGAATTGCTGGGTGCGTCGGCCCGGTGCGCTGCGCGTGGAGACGCTGGAGGGAAAACTATTGGCCAGCACCACCAAGATCAATGAGTCCCGGGATTCGCTGTTCATTAGCGGGAACCGTAAGCCGTGGCTGTTGCCTCCAGCGCTGGTGAATCCGGTCAAAGACGATAACGGTTTTGTGGTCCGCCGCCCTGAGGCTCTCTATGGCGAACCGGCCTACGGTTCCGGCCGGGCCGCCGCAGCGTTGGACCCGGTGGAATTGGCAGGAGAGCGCCCTGTCCCGTTGGAGGCGCCCTTCGCCAATGTTGCCGAAGTGACGGACATTGCCACGCTCAGCCATCAGGGACGGGCGGCAGTGGAAGCGGTGCTGACACCGAATACCAGCTACCGGCCACTCTTTGCCGATGCTCCGCTACTTTTTCCAGGACGCACCGCCGTTCGGATCGACCTTGAAACCGGCATCTGCGTGGCCTCGCAGTCTCTGGATGGCGAAAGCGCCGGCGCCGGGCATTGGATGGTGCTGCACGGCATTGACGAATACATGCTCGATGACCTCTTCGAAGAGGTCAGCATGGGTCTGACAGATGTCCGGTCCCACATCCCTTGGGATCTAGGCCCCACCGCCTAGAATCTGCGCCTCTAAGAACCACAGGACGTATCGATTGTCAGTGGCTCCCGTAGTTGGTGGTCATCATCGCAACCACTCGGTGAGGATCGCCGACTACTCCACCGGCATAGATGTTGTGATATTGATAATCGATTCGTCCGGCTCCGCTGATCTCATAGTGATGCGTTCGGGAGTCATCGATGGCAAAGAGCCACCCAACCCCACCCCCTAATTCGAGTTGCCACTTAACGTTCATGACGCACAAAAACATGAACATCTAGTGGCAACTCGAATTTTGCGGGAGCGGATCGGGAGCGGGAGTGGAACGGGAGCGGAGCGGGAGGTGGATGTTGCTAACGGCTTAGATCTCGGCACGCTCCAGCAGTTCGGTCACGAGCGCTGCAATAGGTGAGCGCTCCGAGCGGGTCAGGGTTACGTGACCGAAGAGTGGGTGCCCCTTGAGCGTCTCCACCACCGCCGCGACGCCGTCATGCCTACCTACCCGCAAGTTATCGCGCTGTGCAACATCGTGAGTCAGCACGATCTTGGAACGCTGACCGATACGGCTCATGACGGTCAGCAACACGTTCTTCTCCAGGGACTGCGCCTCGTCCACAATGACGAAGGAATCGTGCAGCGAGCGTCCGCGGATGTGGGTCAGTGGCAGCACTTCCAAGAGCCCGCGCTCCATAATCTCATCCATCAGCGTGCCTGAAACCACCGAGCCGAGCGTGTCAAAGACAGCCTGCGCCCACGGGTTCATCTTCTCGCTTTCAGAACCTGGCAAGAAACCCAGTTCCTGGCCACCCACGGCGTACAGCGGCCGGAAAACAACCACTTTGCGGTGTTCGTTGCGTTCCAGCACCGCCTCCAACCCAGCGCACAGGGCCAGAGCGCTCTTGCCGGTTCCGGCCCGGCCGCCCAAAGACACAATTCCCACTTCCGGGTCCATCAACAGATCCAAGGCCAGCCGCTGCTCCGCGGAGCGCCCGTGCAGACCAAAGACTTCCCGGTCCCCACGCACCAGCCGAACCTGCTGATCGGCACCGACTCGTCCCAGCGCGGATCCGCGGTTACTGGTGATCACCAAGGAAGTGTTCACCGGCAGCACGGCAGCTTCGGGGACGGGCACCGCCTCATGGTTGTACAGCGCAGCCATCTCCGACTCGGTGATATCCACCTCAGCAACACCGGTCCAGCCAGAATCCTGCACCAGTTCGTTGCGGTATTCCTCCGCGGACAACCCCAGAGCGGATGCCTTGACGCGCATCGGTACATCCTTGGAGACCACCGTGACGTGGTGGCCCTCATTGGCTAGATTCTTGGCGACGGCCAGGATGCGTGAATCGTTGTCCATCCCCCGCATCCCTGGCGGAAGCACCTCAAGGGAAACGTGATTGAGCTCCACACGGAGCGTCCCGCCATCGTGCCCGATGGGAACCGGCGATGCCAGACCGCCGTGATCGGTGCGCAGGTCATCCAAAAGTCGCAAGGCCGTGCGGGCAAAGTAGCCCAGTTCAGGATCGTGACGCTTGCCCTCCAGCTCGGAGACCACCACGATCGGCACCACCACCTGGTGTTCGGCGAAGCGGGTGATGGCACGGGGGTCAGATAATAAAACCGAGGTGTCGATGACGTACGTGCGCAAATCCGTCGCGGTGTGCGCAGGCTCTGCATGCTGCTCAAGGTTCACGGTGTCGACCACGTTACGCTCCAGCCCTCCGGACTCGCAAACGTCCGGATCTCAATCGGTACGTCGGGCGGAGTTGCCCTCCGTTGACTCCAAGTTACGCCGCATCAGCATCCACTGCGGGAGCCACGCCATAACTACAGGTGAACGTTGGGCATCGCTTTTGCCAACGGCCAGGGACGTTGCCAGAATGCGGAAAGGGCCTAGCTAAAGCTCGCAGCGGAAGCGCTAGAGCACCACGCGGGTAGCGTGTGGGCGCGGCGGGTTGAGGCGCAACCAGCCGTTGAACACCACGGCCACTACCAGCACGCCCACCGCAATCCACAGGGCATTCATCTCCAGCGCGAAGTAGGAAAAACCACCCACAATGGAGCCCAGGGTGAGTGAGAGCCACAGCGCGAGGTACCGCAGCCACAGCCGCTTGTCTCCGCCGGTGATCGCATTGGCTAGGTGTTGGCCCATCTTCACCAGCGTCCCGGTCATGTACGTCAGGCCAATGCTGACCTCGCCGTCGCGCTCAAAAATGACGTTCTCGGCTCCCATCGCCAGCGCCATGATGGCCGGCGCCAGCCAGCCATCCAGTCCTAAATTGAAGAGGAAGATGGCGGATGTCAGTGCCGCTGTTACGTACAGCAATACCGCCATGCGCTTGCGGGACGGGACTAGCCGGCGCAGGATCGATGCGCTCACCACACCCGTCAAGAAGGCGGCCACCAGCCCAAAGGCCAGCGCGAACCCACTCCAGTTTCCTTCGGCCAAGGCCGTTCCGCCGCGGGTGGAGTTGCCGCTCATGAAGGAGACGAAGTAGCCGCCCAAATGGATGAACCCTACGGCGTCAACAAATCCGGCAGCGCTGGAGAGAATCGCGGCCAAGGCCATCTCGGAACGGTGGTGGCTTTGCACTGGTGCCGGGTCCTAGCCGCCGAAGCGGCGGCTACGTCCGGCATAGTCGCGCAGTGCCCGTAGGAAGTCGATCTTTCTAAAGGCTGGCCACAGGGCTTCGCAGAAGTAGAACTCGCTATAGGCGCTCTGCCACATGAGGAAGCCGGAGAGCCGCTGCTCACCCGAGGTGCGGATCACCAGGTCCGGATCGGGTTGGCCCCGGGTGTAGAGGTATTTGGAGATGTCATCGACCGTGAGGCTGTCGGCTACCTCGGCCATGCTGCGTCCCTCCGAGTCGGCATCGTGCATCAGTTCACGGACGGCGTCAACAATTTCACGGCGGCCGCCATAGCCAATGGCCATGTTCACGTGGATGCGTTCCTTGGCCGGGACCCTGGCGGTCAGCGATGAGAGCCGTGCAGCTAAGTAATCTGGCAAAAGTTCAGGGGCCCCCATGGCGTGGACGCTGATGTCGGCATCGGCGTCGAGCAAGTCCAGTGTGTTCGCGATGATCCCCATGAGCTCGTCGAGCTCTTCTGGTGAGCGGCTCATATTATCGGTGGAGAGCATGTAAAGCGTGACCACTTTGATGCCGAGGTCCTGGCACCAGCACAAGAACTCCAGGATCTTATCTGCACCGGCTTGGTGGCCCTGGCTGGTGGGGGCGTTGAACTGTTTGGCCCAGCGGCGGTTGCCGTCCACCATGACGCCAATGTGGCGGGGCACGTTGGAGAGATCCAGCTGGCTCGCCAGCCGCCGCTCATAAAAGTTGTAGATGAACTTGGGCATCCGCAAAGCCGCGGTGGAAACCCCCATGAAAGTACACCGGACCTTTACGGATCATGGCCCTGCGGCCTTACGAAACTTGCTAGCTCTAGGTTACCCGCACCATGCGGGGAATCCTGCCAAGATGCGCTGTGCCATTTTCTACTGATCAGTAACTTAGCGCGGTGCCGCGATATAATTTTCCCATGGACACCCTCTCCGGAATGGAACACAAACCCACGTGGCGCGGCTGGTTGCACGCCGTAACGGCTCCTTTGGTTTTGGTAGTGGGGATCATTCTCGTGGCACTAGCCCCGGGGACATCCGCAAAAATTGCGTGCGCCATTTACATCGTCACCGGCGTACTGCTTTTTGGCACAAGTGCGTTTTATCATCGTGGGAACTGGTCCCCCACGGCCAAAGCCACGCTTAAGCGGCTGGACCATAGCAACATCATGCTGGTGATCGCCGGCTCCTACACCCCCTTATCTTTTTTGATGCTGCCCCGTCCCACAGCCACGTTACTGCTGTGGATGATTTGGATCGGAGCCGTGGCTGGAGTCCTGTTCCGGGTGCTGTGGGTGGGCGCCCCGCGCTGGCTGTACGTTCCCATATACGTACTATTGGGCGTTACCGCGTTGTTCTTCCTCCCAGAATTCTGGGCAGCCGGAGCAATACCCACGCTGCTGATCTGCCTGGGCGGGGCCATGTACATTGCCGGCGCCGTCATCTATGGGATCAAAAAGCCCAACTTCAGCCACCACCATTTCGGCTTCCACGAGTTGTTTCACGCCCTCACCGTGGCGGCCTTCGCCACTCACTTTGTGGCCGTAGTGCTGGTGGTCTTCGCCTAGCACCGTCGGCAACCGCTCGGCAACCGCTGGGCGCCCGCTGAGCAAATGCTCAGCGCCCGCTAGAAGCGGATCGCGTCAATGACCTTGACGCGAATGGCCACCAAGGCCGGGATAGCCCCGGCGAGGGCGCCGACCAACACGGCCGATCCCAACCCCAAAAGCGCTGCTTCCACAGGGAACGCCGGGTAGGCCTCCAGTCCGGGAGCCACTTGCGCCTCCACCAGCGGGTTCTTCACGATCGCCACTGCCAACATCACCCCGAGCGCACCGGCCACGGTGGTGCCCACCACGGATTCCATCATGACCCCGGTGAAAATTCGGCCCGAGGTGGCCCCGAAACTACGCCGGATACCGATCTCGCGCACCCGGTAACGCACGGTCACCATGGAAATATTCAGCAGACCCACGGCACCGAGCAACAGAATAAGCGCCGCAATCCCGGACACCGCAATCTGAATGACAGCAAATGGATCACCATAGGCCGCATAGTCACTGCGATAAACCCCCACGTGTGCGCCCGGGAGCTGCTGCATGAGGTCGGCGTTGAGAACCTGGACCAGGTCCTCAGCCATCCCGTTGGGCACCCAAATGCGCAGCTCCTGCCCGCCGCCATAACCGTCGCCGCCAACACCCACCGCCGCAGCAGCCTCCGTCAGCATGAACGCCTGCGGCATCGCTTCCGGATACTGATTCGGCATAACCCCGATGATCACGGCCGTGGCGGGCTGCTTGCCCAAGATCCCCACCCGGGGTTCGGTGACCAGGTTCGGCCGTCCCGCAGCCGAGTAGAAAGCCTCATTGACGACGACGGCGGGAGCCAGCCGCTCGGCGTCGTCCGGGGCGAACCACGCACCTTTGGAGACGTCCACCCGGTGGATGGTGCCGTAGGGCGGGTCCACCACCATCAGCTCCACATTTTGCACCCCACTGGGGAATTGGAATCGGGCCTGCGCCTGCTGCAAGTGCGATGCGTGGTTAAAGCCGTAGCGGTTCACCACGGCGTCGAGGATTTCATTGACCCGTGCAGCATCAGGACTCTCGGCGCCGCTGGGATCGGTGTAAATCGAGACGGAGAGTGTGGCTTCGCGGCCGCCGTTACGCTCAGAATCGAGCCGGATTCCTTCGCGTGCCAGGTTCCCAACACCCACTACGGTAGTCAGTACGGCGACGGACAAGGCCACCCCGATCAACGCCAACAGGACCCGTGTTTTGTGGATGCGCAGCTCGGACCAGGCCTCGACCATGGCGGAAATGAAGGCGGTCATGCGCCAGCTCCCATGAGGGCTGCGGCGGTGGGAATGCCGTCGGTACTAGAGAGCACGCCGGCGTCTAGGCGGTAACGGGTGCGTGCGCGCGCTGCCACGTTGTAGTCATGGGTAATGGTAACCAAGGCTGCCCCGGATTCCGTGGCGATGGTATCCAGCAAGTCCATGACGGCCTGGCCGGTCTCCACATCGAGGGCTCCGGTGGGTTCGTCGGCGAGGATCAGCCGCGGCCGCCGGACCAGAGCCCGGGCAATCGCGACGCGTTGCTGCTCACCGCCGGAAAGCATGTGCGGTTGGGTGGCGGCGCGGGCAGAGAGCCCTACCCGATCCAGCATCTCCATGCCGAGTTCATTGCGGCGCCAAAACTCCTTGCGGCTGGCGTACATCAGCGGGGTCACCACATTTTCCAACGCTGTGCGCCCCGGCAACAGGTTGAACTGCTGGAAGACGAAACCAATTTTGGATCCGCGCAGCTTGGCTCGGGTGTTATTGCGCAGCTTTTCTACCGGAGTTCCGGCAAAGCGCATCTGTCCGCTACTGGGGACATCCAACAAACCCAGAATGTTCAGCAGCGTGGACTTGCCGCAGCCGGATCTGCCCACAATCGCAGTGTGATCGCCCACCCGGACATGTAGATCAACACCACGGAGAATGTGTAGCTTTTCGTCATCGGGCAACACCACGGTGCGGGTAACATTGCGCAGATCCACCAACGGTAGGTCTGCCTGATCCGGAGACGCTTCGTCCGGAACTGATGCGGGACGCAGTTCATTGCTGATATCACGGTCATCCCTGTCGCCAAGGGCAGTACGGTCATTACGGTCGCTACGGTCTTCGAAGATGCTGGTCATCCTCAGCCGCCCATCATGCCGTAGCCGGACATCTGACCCTCAGGTATCAGGGCGTCAGTGCCGGGTACAAATTCCAGGACTTGCTCTCCCTCGGCGAGGCCGGAGGCGATTTCCACCTGGCTGCCGTCGTTGAGTCCTAGGACTACTTCGCGTTCCTCGGGGGCATCGCTGCCGTCTACGGATGGAATCCAGACAATGCCATTTTGGACGCTGCCCTTTACTGCCGTTAGCGGCAAAGTCAGCACGTCCTTGGCCTCGCCGGCCGTCAAAGTGATGGTGGCTCCAAGTCCTGGGAACACGGACACATCTGTTGGAACGGCACAACTGACGTGCCCAGTTCCGGTATCGGCCCCGGTGCCGGGCATGACGCCCAGGTCTTGGGTATTTGCAGCGGGAGCGTTGGCTGGTGCGTCTGCATTGCTGAGCTGTACATTTTGGCAGTTAAAGGGTGCCGGACCATTGGTAACGGTGCCCGTGGCGGTGGTCGGCTTACCCATGAGGCGGAATTGCTGGGCGGTTGTCAGCGAACCGCTGATGGAAAAGGTGCCGGGGCTGATGGTTCCAACACTCTCGCCAACACTCGTATCTTGGTTCATCAAAACGGTGAGTGTGTCCAAGGTGCCAGCCGCTGTGGCCAGCACATCGGTGTAGGAATAGGTGGGTCCAGGCGCTGGCCGCGACGCGCCAGAGTCCTCATCATCAGAGTCGTCCATGACCACGGTGGACGGCTCGGGCATCACCTCGCTGCGGATCTGAAAGATCCGCTCCCCCGCAATGAGCTGCGCACCGGACTCCACGAAGAAGTGCACCACCTTACCAGCAGCGGTGGAGCGCACCGGCACAGCGGAGTCGCTTTCTACGGTTCCGGTCAATTCCACGGTATTGGTCACCGTAGCGCGGCTTGCCCCAATGACCGGCGCTTCAATACGCGCTTCGGGAAAAATCTCTTCACTGGTGTCACTGAGTCCATCAATGAACGCAATTTTCACGAGAGCCACCGCAATGATACTGAAAATCAGAATCCAGACGATGGGAAAAACGACACGACGCAGCACACGCATACTTGTTTACCTTCCGAAAATCTCCCCACAGATCCCCGAACGGAGAAGTGTCCCGATTAATCTACCCGACGGCACAGCAACGAGACCCTGGCCACACTCCGCCTGTCCATATGACGCACCATTCAGGGTCAAATACTGGCCAACTGGCCAGTCAGCGCAGGAGGGTACGGAGCTCTTCGGTGCTTGAGACCGGCCGGGCACAGCTCAGCGAACGGCACACATAGGCCAACGGAGCACGATCTGCCAACGCGCGTCCGTGTAGCAGTGGCACGGATGTGGCACTGCTGCCGTCCCAGACAGCAATGACCATGCCCGGGGAAGCGGCTGCCCAAGCCGAACGGACCAACGCTTCCCGGTCCGTGCCGGCCGCACCCACCACCGCCACTTCCAGCGGCCCTGCCTGCAACGCCTCAGCAACAGCTAATAATCCCCCGGCCGATCTCGGCGCCCGCCGGGCCAGCTCCGGCAGCGTGGCCAGTAAATGTCCTGCCAGATCCCTGTGCCGGGTAGATCCGGTGTAGGCCGCCCACGAGGTGAAAGCTTGCGCCAACAGGGCGACTCCCCCGGCCGTGGCGTTATCAAAGGGATCCGCGAATCGTGAACCCTGCACGGCAGCGGCTGCCCCACCAGCACGTGCGCTAGCAGAAACACCATCACCATTGGAACCGTGATTGAGCACCACGCCGTCGACGATGAACTCCTGCTCCGCGACGCGCACTAGCTCGCCAGCGAAGTCAAACCACCGCGTCTCGCCAGTGGCTGCGTACAGTGTCAGGTATCCGTTGGCGCAGGCGGCGTAGTCCTCTAGGAGGCCCTTGATGCCGCGTGCCCGGCCATTGTGCGATACTCGCGTCAGCGCTGTGTCCCAGTGGACCGCGTAGAGATATTCACCGAGTTCGGTAGCGGCCACCAACCATTCCGGTTCCGCCAAGACCATGGCTGCCTCGGCCACTGCGCCCATGAGCATGGCGTTCCAGGAGGCCACCACTTTGTCGTCACGGGCAGGCATGGTGCGATCCCGCCGGGCAGCCAGGAGGGCTGGCTTGAGCCGTTCCCACGTGGCCTGCTCGCCAGCGTTCAGCTCGCGTCCAGCATGCAGCGGATGCGATCCATGCGGGCCAATAGTCAACATGGCCGCCGCTTCTGCCACCAGTGCCGCCGCGTCAGCACCCTCAGCATGATCAGCATGATCAGCACGGAAATGTTCTAAAGCTGCCACCGTCAACTCCGCTTGGGTCCAGGTGTAGCTGGCACCCTCAGAGTGGACGCCGTCAACAACCGTGTCAGCATCCAGCGAGGAAGCAAACGCCCCGCTGGGCAGCCGCATCTCCGTCAGCAGCCACGCCACCGTGGACCGGACGGCATCACGAGCCTCGGCAACGCTGAGCGGGGCAATACCACCGGCATGTTGGACGTTCAGCGGTTCCTGGCCAGGGGTGTCCTCGGCCAGCCGGATCCAGTGCACCAACGCTTGCAGCAGCCCGGCGTTGTCGTACAGCATCTTTTCGTAGTGCGGCTCGGACCAATCCGCCGTGACACTGTAGCGCGCAAAACCGCCGCCGAGCCGATCAAAAATAGCCGATCGCACCATGGCTCCCAGCGTCCGGCCCGCCACCCCCGCAGCCACCGGCGCTGTTGGCGAATCAGCCACCGCATGCCGCAATAAAAATTCCAGCGCAGGAGTTGGCGGGAACTTTGGCGCGCTCCCCAACCCGCCGTGGGCCAGATCCTCAGCTTGCGCCATGGCCGTCACCGCCGCTGCGGTAGCTTCCGGCCACGGGTTGGCAGGTATTTCAAGTTCGACGCCGGACACCCCCGCAGGCGTGCGGCCCACCGGAGTGGCACTCACCTGCCATAGCGGCCGGGACAGTGTTTCAGTGAGGTCGTTGGCGGTGGATTCCACCAGCTCGCGCCGTTCCTCCCAAGCCTCGTGCACAGCGGCTAAAACCTCCCGGAAAGAGGGCTGGCCGGGGGATGATTCCGGAGCAAAGTAGGTTCCGGCGTAGAAAGCTCTACCGTCCGGAGTCAGGAAAACACTCATGGGCCAGCCACCCTGACCGCTCAGTGCCTGAGTGGCTGCCATGAAGGTATCGTCCACATCGGGGCGTTCCTCACGGTCTACCTTGATGGAGACAAAATGCTCGTTCAGATAGGCGCCAATGGCAGGGTCCTCAAAGGACTCCCCCGCCATGACATGACACCAATGGCAGGCGGCGTACCCCACGGAAAGAAAAATGGGAACATCGCGTTCCACCGCCTCGGCAAAGGCAGCATCGTCAAAGGGCTGCCACGCCACAGGGTTGTGGGCGTGCTGGCGAAGGTAAGCACTTGGTTCACCTGCCAGCCGGTTCATGCCTGTGGCTACTTCTGGCCCTGCGTGGACGTCGAGTCTGCATCAGCGGCCGAAGGAGAGTCCCCAGCTGGCGCGGCACCCAAGGTGCTGGCATGCGCCGGATCCTGCGTGCCGGCGTCGTTCTTCTGCGCATCAAGTCCGGTGTCACCATCAGGCTCAACGTCCTGGTCGCGGAAGGCGTTCTCATAGCTGGCGGCTTTCATATCCTTCTCGGACATGATGGGGATGCCCATGTACTCGGTGGGGCCCCCGGACTGGTTGTCCTCGACCTGCGCGCGGTAACGAACGCGGCGAACGCGCTTGACCATGTCCCGGATGAGGAAGAACATGATGAGCACAATGCCGAAGGTCATGACGAAGCCCAGCAGGCCAGGGGTGATTTGATCTTCGTTCAGGCCGGGGCGCAGGCCGGGCTGCGTGGGGATGGCAGGGTCAGTGTTGGCGAGCAAAATCAGTGTGAGCACAATCCATCTTTCGTTTCATCCCCGGCGAACAAGGTGTCAGCGGGAAACATCCACTCTCTATCGTAAGCCAGCAAACAGGTCGTTCTCTGGCAGTGTGGTGGAAACGCGGGACTCAATGAGCGAATAATCCTCCCACGGCCATACTTTGCGCTGCATGGCTGCGCTGACGGCGAAAAAGAAACCGTCGGGGTCAACTTGGGTGGCGTGCGCGCGTAGGGCGTTATCGCGGGCTTCAAAGTAATCCCCGCAGTCGATCTGCGTGGTGGTGGGGTGCTTACTGACGGGCGGGGTGTGGCCCTCGGTGTCCGCTTCGAGCCATGAGGCCAGACGCTCGGCATAGGGTGAGGCCAAGCCAGCTTCTTCCAACGCGAAGTGCAGGGCCCGGAAACGCTGGGGGTTGAACGCCAGATCGTAGTACAGCTTGGACGGTTCCCATGCTGGTCCCGTCCCCTGGTACTTCTCCGGATCCCCGGCAGCACGGAACGCCTCTACGGTGACCTTGTGAGACATGATGTGATCCGGGTGCGGGTAGCCACCATTCTCGTCATAAGAGATGATCACGTGGGGCCGGAAGCGGCGGACCAGGCGTACCAGCGGGGCCGCTGCAATTTCCAAGGGCTTCAGCGCAAAGCAGTTGGTCGGCAGTTCCGGTAGCGGGTCCCCTTCAGGCAGGCCGGAGTCGGTGAATCCCAGCCACTGATGCTGGATGCCCAGGATCTCGGCGGCCTTGGCCATTTCCAGGCGGCGAGCCCCGCCCATGTCGCGGGCAGAGTGCGGGTCCCCCACAAGTGCGGGGTTTTGGATGTCGCCGCGTTCCCCGCCTGTGCAGGTGGCCACCATGACCTCGACGCCGGAGGCCACATAGGAGGCCATCATGGCCGAGCCCTTGCTGGCTTCATCATCGGGATGGGCGTGAACCGCCAAAAGCCGCAGTGGTTCCAGATCTTGACTCTTAGTGCTGCTCACGGAAACTACCTTCGATTCTTCGCTGAGGTGCGGGACGACTATTTTGGGACAAACATTTGGGACAGACCAGTGCGGCCAAAATGGAGGCTAAACTTATCAAAGACCCAACGTCCCTTATGCAAGGGGCGACCGGCCGCGACTACCGCGGAACAGACATAAGTGGATGCAGTGACAAATTCTGATTCTTCGCCAGCTACCAGCCTAACCAATCGCTACGGGACACCCAAGCGCAAGGTACCCAAAAAAACGCAGAAGATACTCATCATCGTGGCGATGGTGCTGTCCGTAGCCTGGGTTCTTTGGTCTGTTATGGGCTCAAATGACGGCGTCACCCAGAAGGATGTCAGCTACAACGTGGTGGATTCAACACTGACCACCGTAGATATAGCTGTGACCAAGAACGCTGACGCCACTGCCCGATGCGCCATGAAGGCGATGGATGACAGCTTCGCGGTGGTGGGTTGGAAAGTTATCACCATTGGTCCCAACGGCAAAGATGTGGGCTCCGAGAACGGCCGCACCACAACTGTGCGCACCGAACTTCGCACGGATTCCCTCGCGGTGACCGGAGTTGTGGAACACTGCTGGATCGTGGAGTCCTGAGCGGGCATCAGCTCTTCTGAGCTGTCCTGGGCTGTGCTGAGCTGTGCTGAGCTGTCCTGAGCTGTCCTGAGCTGTGCAATAAAGCAGCCACGTAACATCCACCACCTCAATTCTTGGGTTTATCTGTCTTATTGACTAAACTGGAACCTATTACCATCTGCCCCGCTTGATTGGTCCTTATTTTAACGGCGCATGGATTGTGCAGCATTGATGTTGCACAGGCATGAACGTTCACGGGATCGACACCGGCGGGGCCTTTGCATTTGTACATTCAAGGAGAACTACGTGCCTACCACTAACAGTGCGCCGTCAGCATGGCTCACGCAGGAAGCCTACGACCGTCTGCAGGCTGAACTCACTCAGATGTCAGGCCCCGGCCGAGCTGAGATTGTCAGCAAGATCGAGCAGGCTCGCCAAGAAGGCGACTTGAAAGAAAACGGTGGCTACCATGCGGCCAAGGACGAGCAGGGCAAGATCGAGGCCCGCATCCGCCAGCTCAGCGAAATGCTGCGTTACGCCCGCGTGGGCGAGGCTCCGGCCGACGACGGCATCGTAGAACAGGGCATGGTGGTTGTTGCCACGATCGCAGGCGATGAAACCACGTTCCTGCTCGGCAGCCGTGAAGTTGGCGCCGGCGATCTGGAAGTCTACAGCGAACGCTCAGCCCTTGGCGCAGCCATCGTGGGCAAGCAGATTGGCGACAAGCTCAGCTATCTAGCCCCCAACGGCCGCAACATTGCCGTGGAGATCATCTCCGCCAAGCCATACCAGAGCTAAACCTCTCCCTTCCCTGCAGGGTCCCAATAGGACTCTGACACAGGGTTTAGGAAAGAATAGGGCCGGGTTTCCATGGGAAACCCGGCCCTTTCTTTGCGTCTTAGGGCACCACGATCGGCGTCTTAGTGCACCACGATTGGCTGGAAGCCTTCGGCTCGCAGCGCTGTCAACACCAATTCACAGTGTTCATGTCCCTTAGTTTCCAGGTTCACGGTGATGGAGACATCGCCCATGGAAATGGAGCCACCCACGCGGGTGTGGTCCAGGCCGGTGACGTTGGCATCATTCTCGGCAATGATGCGTGAGATGGTGGCCAGGGAACCCGGACGGTCATTGAGCATCATCCGGACCGTCATGAAGCGTCCGGCAGCGGCGAGACCACGCTGGATGACTTTGAGCATCAGCATCGGGTCAATATTGCCACCGGAGAGGATGACTGCCGTGGTGCCCGGGTTCTCAATTTTGCCTTCCATGAGGGCAGCCACGCCCACCGCACCCGCTGGCTCCACCACCATCTTGGAGCGTTCCAGCAAGAAGATCAGTGCCCTAGCAAGGGAATCTTCGCTGACCGTAACCACGTCATCAACCAGCTCGCGGATGATGGAGAACGGTAACTGCCCGGGACGGCCCACAGCAATGCCGTCGGCCATGGTGGAGACCTTTTTCAACGGCACCAGCGCATCAGCGGCCAGGGAGGGAGGGTAGGCAGCGGCATTCTCTGCCTGAACCCCAATGACCCGAATCTCCCGGCCCAATTCCTTGGCGCGAGCCTTGACGGCAACGGCCACACCAGCCAGCAGTCCGCCTCCGCCCACACCCATGATGATCGTGTCCACGTTGGGCACCTGATCCAGGATTTCCAGCCCAATGGTGCCTTGTCCGGCCACGATGTCCACATTGTTGAACGGATGCACAAAAACGGCGCCCGTTTCATTGGCGTACCGCTCAGCCTCTGCCAACGATTCGTCCACGTTGTAACCGTGCAGCACCACTTCGGCACCGTGCCCGCGCGTGGCCGCCAGCTTCGGCAACGCCACACCCACCGGCATGTAAATGCGCGCCTTGATGCCCAACGCCTTGGCCGCCACAGCAACACCCTGTGCATGGTTCCCGGCCGACGCCGCGACCACTCCGCGGGCACGCTCCTCGGCCGTCAATTTCGCCATCCGCACATACGCGCCGCGCACCTTGAACGACCCCGCCCGCTGCAGGTTCTCGCACTTGAAAAATACTTCCGAATTGGTCATTCGTCCCAGCGCGCGTGAGCTTTCAATCGGCGTGAGCGCAATAATCTCCTGCAGCAGTTCCCGGGCATTCTCAATATCTGCAAGGGTCACGGGGAGATCGCTGGTAGCGTTCACGGTTCTTTTCTCTTTCTCTACGGAACTTCGGTGGAACTGTTGCACCGCCGGAACTGGCGGGCTCAAAGTGGGGATGCGCGGTTAAGGTTCGACGCCGGATCCTGGCGAAGTGGTCCCGTCAGCTTCGGTGGCACCCGAGGAGGTGACGTCGCTTTTGGTGGCGTGCGCACCGGCGTCGGGCATGGGTTGCGGGAGTCCGTAGAGCTCAATCATCTCGGGATCTTTTTCCCACTGCCGCCCAACTATGTAGCGGATGAACGAATTGGCCACGGCGAGGATCGGCACTGCGAACAGGGCGCCCAGAATACCGGCGATGCCCGAGCCTGCGGCAACGGCAAGGATCACGGCCACGGGGTGCAGCGAGACGGCGCGGCCCATGATGAAGGGCTGGAGCAGGTGGCTTTCCAACTGCTGGACCAACAAGACGATGCCGAGCATGATCAGTGCGTTGACCCAGCCATTGGCCACGAGGGCCAGCAGCACAGCCACGGCGCCGGTGACAAGGGCACCTACCACGGGGATGAAGGAGCCCACAAAGACCAAGACGCCTAGGGGTAGGGCTAGCGGGACTTGGATGATCGCGGCACCGGCACCAATACCAATGGCGTCAACGGCTGCTACCAATATCTGCACGCGGGCGTAATTTCCCAGGGAGGTCCAGCCGCGGCGGGCTGCCCCATCGACGCCAGGGCGGGCTCGCTTGGGGAAGAATTTGACGAGGAAGGCCCAGATGTCTTGGCCTTCCAGGAGGAAGAACAGCAGGATGAACAGGGTCAGTATCAAACCCACCGCGAAGTGAGTGAGGCTGGAACCCACGCCAAGAGCCCCGGAGAGGATGGCGTTGGAGTTGTTCTGCAAGCCCGCCAAAGCCTCATCGAGGTACTTGGTGATCTCAGCATTACTGATCCCCAGCGGACCGGAGTTGAGCCATTCCTGAATCTGAATCAGGCCCTTGATGGCTTGTTGGCTGAGATCGGTGAATCCCACCACCAGCTGACGGCCCACCAGGAACAGTGCACCTAGCACGAGGACAATCAGGCCCACTTCGGCAATGGCAACACTGAGGCCTTGAGGCACACCAATGCCCTTGAGGGTCTTCACAATGGGCCGCAGCAAGGAGGCAAGAAGTGCGGCGATCATAATCGGGATCAGCAAGATGGTGACCTTGCTCAGGAGCCAGATCACCATAGCCGCCACGATCAGCACAATTGCCGCCCGCCACGACCAGGCGGCAGCCACGCGCATACCCATGGGGACCATCGAAGAATCACTCAGGAGCGCACGCTCGTCGTTCAGCTTTTCAGGCGTCATATAGTAATACTTCCCCATCTGGTAAAAATTCGTTAAACCGCGTCCATTAACGCGCGCGGCGCCAGCTTGCTCACAGCACCATTAAAGAGGGTGTCAGAGCACCGAATCAATGCCCCAGTTCATGGTGAATGACTCCCCCGGCGCCAGCCATTGCAGGCCGTCACCGGAGTTGAAGGCGTTGGCCGGACCCGTCATCGGCTCCAGTGCCACGGCCAAGGATCGGCCCGGGAACTCCTCGGTGACGTACACGTGAATGTATTCCACGCTGCCGTCGTGCCACAGACTCACGCTGCGCCCGTCCGCGGCCGAGAGCGTGTGCGAGGCTACGCCGTCGGCCGTCTCAAGGTCTGTAAAGGCGGTATCCATGAGGGAATCAGGCACGGGCCGGCCCTGACGCAACTCATAGCGGCCCGTCACAGCACGATTTCCGGTGGGGATCATGCGCTCATTCGCACTCAAGTAGGTGGCAGCGTGCACCGTCAGCGTCAGCTGCTCGGCCGGGATGTCGCCGAGGGTGAAGTAAGGGTGCGCGCCGAGGACGAACGGCGCTGGCTTGGCGGAATCATTGAGGAGGGTCTGGGTCACGCGGAGGCTGCCGTTGCGCTCCAGCGAGTAACGCACTTGGTGGCGGAGCAGGAACGGGTAGCCGTGCTGCGGATGGATGATGGCCTCCAGCATCACGTGGGCATCGCCCGTTTCCAACGCGTGGTAACCGGTATTGCGTAACAGGCCGTGGATGGCGTTGTTCCGGGGCACCTCGGTGATGTCCAGCTGCTGGGGTTTGCCCTCCAACTGCCACAGTCCGCCATCGATGCGATTAGCGAAGGGCGCCAGTGTGATGCCGGCCGCGCCGGGGGCAATGGCATCCTCGGGGTAGCTCTCCACGAGGGCAACGCCATCCTTGTCATAGTGACGCAGGCCCGCGGCCAGTGATGTCACAATGGCGGTGGCGCCAGCACGCGACAGGGTGAACTGTGCGCCCGTGGCGGGGACATTGGGTGCGCCCGTGGCGGTGTTGTTGGCCGCGCCAGGGGCGGTCTTGGAAGTACTCATGGTGATTAGGCTACTGCCTTCATGGCAAGGAATTCTCCTTCATCTACAAAAAGCTACTGTACAAACACCTCCCTTAATGTAATATTTTGTTTGAAACTGTTTATTTTATTTCGGCCTACTTCTATCGTCGACGCAACCAGGGGTCCTTTCATGCTTGCACCAGAGCGCCAAGCGCGCATCCTCAAGGAATTGCAACTGCATGAGGCCGTGCGTGTGGCAGATATTGCTGCGCTGTTGAACGTCAGCGAAATGACCATCCGCCGCGATATTGAAACTCTGGATCAGAACGGACGGGCACGCAAGATCCATGGTGGAGCCATGCGTCTGGCCCGGCTCAGCTCCCTAGAGCCTGGATTCCTGCTCAATGTTGACAAAGAACTTGTTGCAAAACTGGCTATAGCCAGCGAAGCCATGAAGCTGGTTCAGCCCGGCATGACCTTGGCCCTGACCGGCGGCACCACCACCTACCAACTCGCCGTAGCTCTGGCCGCGGAGCTGGAGCGGCTCCACAATCTGACAGTGGTCACCAACTCCCTCAAGGCTGCCGAGCTGCTTTATCACCACCAAGGAAGCTCGGATCTGAAGGTCATTGTGACAGGTGGCGAACGCACGCCCTCAGAAGCTCTTGTCGGCCCCGTGGCTTGCCGGGCACTCCGCAATCTGAACACCGATATTTGTTTCATGGGTGTGCACGGTCTGGATGTGGACCGTGGCCTGACCAGCCCTAATTGGCTCGAAGCTGATACCAACGCCGCTTTCATTGAAGCCACTACTCGGGTGGTACTGCTGGCCGACGCCTCCAAGTTCCAGGTCCGCTCCCTGGCCGCGATCGCAGCCATCTCCGCCGTGGACACGATCATCACCGATGATGGCATCCGCCCTGCCACCGCAGATTTGTTCGCCGCCCGAGTCCCGAACTTCATCACGGCAGCACAGTACTCCACCACCTCCCCCACGACAGCAACCACTACTTCAACCGCTTCAGCTCCCTCTTCAGCAACCTCTTCAGCAACCTCTTCAGCAACCAGAAAGTCCTCATGACCATCGCCACCAGTACACTCCTCGCCGACGGCCGCGAGCTCATTTATTTTGACGACGGCGCACATGCCAAGTCCCACACTGCCCGCGACACGCGTCCGCTGGATGCCCGGAACGAAGCAAATACCGGCGAGCTGCGTTACGACGCCCTCACCGGAGACTGGGTCGCTGTTGCCGCGCACCGCCAAACCCGCACCTACCTGCCACCAGCTGACCAGTGCCCGCTGTGCCCCACCACCGGCGCAAACCTGTCCGAGATTCCCGATTCCGCCTACGACGTGGCTGTTTTTGAAAACCGCTTTCCATCGTTGGGACCGGCCGTGGGTGACATTCCGGCGAACCCTTCCTGGGGCACCCTGGGCCGAGCCTTCGGCCGCTGCGAAGTTGTGGCGTTCACCCCGGAGCACACAGGCTCCTTTGCCGGCCTGTCAGAAGAGCGTGCCCGCACCGTCATTGATGCTTGGGCACACCGGACCGAGGCGCTGAGTGCCCTGCCCGGCGTCAAGCAGGTGTTCCCGTTTGAGAACCGCGGCCAAGACATTGGTGTGACCCTGCACCACCCGCACGGGCAGATCTACGCGTACTCCTATGTGCCGCCGCGCAGTGAAGTCATGGCCGCTGCAGCCCGCATGTTCTACGACGCTCACAACGGTGCGGCTACCTTGCTCGGCGACATTGTCAGCAAGGAATCTGAATCCGGTGAGCGCATGATCGCCCAAGGTGAGCACTTTAGCGCCTATGTGCCCTTCGCCGCGCACATGCCGTTGGAAATCCACTTGACCCCACACCGCCATGTCCCGGACTTTGCCGCACTCAACGACGCCGAACGCGATGAGCTGGCAGTCATGTACCTGGACGTGCTGCGCCGCCTGGACAACCTGTATGACACTCCCACTCCTTACATTGCCGCGTGGCACCAGGCGCCGCTGGATTCGGTACTGCGTCCCGCCGGCCGTTTCCATTTGGAGCTCACCTCGCCACGCCGAGCCGCTGACAAGCTGAAATTCCTGGCCGGCTCAGAGGCAGCCATGGGCGCCTTCATTAACGACACCACCCCGGAACAGGTAGCTGCACTACTGCGCAACACCCCCGGCACCCTCACCCCGAAAGCAGATTTGGTATGAGCCAGTCCATTAATACAGCCGAAGTTGCTGCAGCCTTCACCGAAGCCTTCGGCTCAACTCCCGACGGCGTATGGGCCGCCCCCGGTCGCGTGAACCTGATCGGCGAGCACACCGATTACAACGAAGGCTTTGTGCTGCCGTTCGCCATTGACCGCGCCGCCGCCGTGGCCATCAAACTCCGTGATGACAACGTGGCCCAGCTGCGCTCCAGCTACGGTGAGGCCCCCACCGTCACCGTCAACTTGGACACGCTCTCCCCAGAGACCATGCAGGGTTGGACCGCCTACCCGCTGGGCGTTGTCTGGGTCATGCGCCAGATGGGTATCACCATTGGTGGCTTTGACCTCTTTCTCCACTCCACTGTGCCTTCGGGTGCGGGCCTGTCCTCCTCGGCTGCCATCGAGTGCGCGGTGGCCACAGCGTTCAACGAATTGGAATCCGCGGGACTCAGCCTGAACGAGCTGGTGTTGGTTGGTCAGCGTGCCGAGAACGAGGTGGTGGGCGCCCCGACCGGCATCTTGGATCAGTCCGCCTCGCTGCTATCCACCGATGGACATGCGGTTTTCCTGGATTGCCGCACACAGGAATCCAATCTGGTGCCGTTGGATTTGGCGGCTGCCGGGCTGCTGATTTTGGTCGTCGATACCAAGGTCACCCACGCCCATGCCACTGGCGGATATTCTGCCCGCCGCGCCTCCTGCGAGCTGGGCGCACAAGTGCTCGGAGTGTCGGCGTTGCGAGATGTTTCCGCCGCGGATCTGCCCGAGGCCGCTGGTCTGCTGGATGAAGAAACGTTCCGCCGTGTGCGCCACATTGTCACGGAGAACCAGCGCGTGCTGGACACCATCGAGGTATTGGATGGCTCCGGTCCGGGCGCTATTGGCGAACTCCTCACCGCAAGCCACGTGTCAATGCGCGATGACTTTGAGATCTCTTGCCCCGAGCTGGACCTCGCCGTGGACACCGCACTGGCTCACGGCGCACTGGGTGCCCGCATGACAGGCGGTGGTTTTGGCGGGTCTGCCATCGCCTTGATTCCGGCGGCCGAAGAAGCCACGGTGCGGGACGCCGTCGTCCATGCCTTCGCTGAGGCGTCTTTCACGGCGCCGGACATCTTCGCCGTCTCCCCCGCACCAGGGGCACGCAAGATCAGCTAGAGCTTAACGAACAAAGGGCCTCGGCAGGCTCGACCTTGATGGTCGAGCCTGCCGAGGCCCTTTTGTCTTGGCGGGGACTAGCTCTTGAAGTCCGCGTGCGCCTGGTGTGCCGTGGCGATCAGCTCCAGAATCTCCTCAGATTCCGGGTGCTTGTCACGGTACTTAATCTCCATGGCTGCGATGGTCTTTTCCTCGTTCATGAGCATGCTGTAGACGCGCTCACGTTCGTTGATATCTGCCGTGTAGTCCAGATCCATGTAGCTGTTGGCGTGACGACGGGCGTTGTTCAGGACCGTCTGCGCCTTGCCGGACTTGCTGACCAGCGACGCAATGATGGTGACCGCAAGGACGCCGATGATGACCGTCAGAGAGAGCCCGGTGGAGATCTCGAAGACGGGAACGTGCTCGCCGCCGTTGATAAACGGCAAGTTGTTCTCGTGCAGTGCGTGCAGGACCAGCTTGACGCCGATGAAGGCCAAGATCGCGGCCAAGCCGTAGGCCAGGTAGATCAGGCGGTCCAGCAGGCCATCCAGCAGGAAGTACAGCTGACGCAGGCCCATGAGGGAGAACGCGGTGGCCGTGAACACGATGTACACGTTCTGGGTCAGACCGAAGATGGCCGGAATCGAGTCCAATGCGAACAGCAGGTCGGTGCCACCAATGGCCACCATGACCAGCAGCATCGGGGTAAGAACCTTCTTGCCGTCAATCACGGTGACGAGCTTGTCGCCGTCGTACTTGTCAGAGGTGTTGAAGAGACGCTTAGCGAGACGGATGATGAAGTTATCCGCGTCTTCGTCGCTGGCGCTATCCTCGCCCTTGAGCAAGTTTCCTGCCGTGATGAGCAAGATGATGCCGAAGATGTAGAACATCCAGGACCAGGTGTTGATCAATGCTGCGCCGGCAAAGATGAAGCCGGTGCGGGCGATCAGGGCGAAGACAATACCGAAGAGCAGCACCTTCTGCTGATCCTCGCGCGGGACCTTGAAGCTGGCCATGATGACTAAGAAGACGAAGAGGTTATCAACACTCAGGGCCTTCTCGGTAATGTACCCGGCGAAGTATTCTCCACCCATGGTGTGTCCGCCAAGGACCCAAACGATGATGCCGAATACGACGGCCAGTCCAACGTAAATGGAGGACCAGACTGCGGCTTCCTTCAAGGTGGGGATGTGCGCCTTGCGAATATGGAAGAAGTAGTCAAAGGCCAAAAGGGCCAAAATCACCACAATGGTAATGCCCCAGATCAGGGGGGAAACGTTCATGAGCTGCTTTCGCTAGTTGTCGAACAATGAAGGGTGCGGGTTTCCATTGCGGCAACGCCCAGCCGCAGGGGCCGGGCGTTGCAAAAGGTAAGAAGGGAGAAGGGGCTAATCATTGCCCCGGAGGATGGCCAACAAGCGCAGGATCTCTACGTAGAGCCACACCAGCGTCACTGTCAGGCCAAAGGCGGCCGTCCAGGAGTACTTGGTGGGCACTCCGCGCTGCACACCCTGTTCGATCGAGGTGAAGTCCACAATCAGGGAGAACGCGGCCAAGCCGATGGCGAACAGACCCAAAACGACGCCGAAGGGAATGTTCGTGCCCGGGATATCCATGCTGCGGACACCCCACGGACTGTTGGTGACGTTGAAGATCATCAAGAAGAAGTTGATCAGGGAGAACAGCGCGTAGCCGGCCAGCGCGATGATAAAGAATCGGGTCATCTTCGGCGTGGCCCGGACCTTGGCGTTGCGGAACAGCACCAGCGTCACGAGGAATACGCTCAGGGTACCCAACACGGCCTGGATGACAATGCCCGGGTACATGCCCTCAAGCAGTCCCGAGATCCCGCCGAGAAACAAGCCCTCGAAGAGTGCATAACCCAGAATCAAGAGCGGGGATGGCTCCTTCTTGAAAGAGTTCACCAGTCCCAGCACTAGGCCGATGATCATGCCCGGCCACATCAGTGCCGGAATCATCCAACCGACAGCGGCGCCCACGAGGACCATCGTCAGCGTGAAGACAGTCTTCATGATGACGTCGTCGTAGGTCATGCGGCCGGTCTGCGAAGCATTGGCTGAGGGCTTGTTGTACATGTCCTGCAGCTGCTGCGCCGAGAACTGGGCTTGGGCCGATATGGTGTCCGCGCCAGCGTTGACGTGACCGCGGTAGCCAGCGGGCACCTCTTTGAAGTTCTTGTTATTGGCAAATACCGGGTTTCCACCAAGAGCCATCGTGCCTGTGCCTCCAAAATAGGGGGGTAATTGTTCCTTGTACTCTATCAAGTCAAGCGTTTCAATCCGCTATTTTGTTCCATGCAGGGCCAATTGCCAGTACGCTGCCAGCAAACATTCACCAACTGTTCACATTGGGCTCAGATTCTGGCGTTCGGGCGCTGGGGCGCTGGGCGCTGCGGGCCGAGTGTCCCTGCTCTTGCGGCCCGGAAGTTCACCTGACGAACATTTCCGGTCACTTTGGGGCCTTAGCTGTGCGTTAAGTGGACAGTCGCCGCCGATAACGCCGACTCCACTCCCCCCACGGCACCGAAATGAAAATCGACCCGTCACATAATGACGCTTAGAAATTTCTGAGCGTCATTATGTGACGGGTCGATGGCGGCGAACCGCATTTTGGTACCCCAGGTCGGACTCGAACCGACACTGAACAGATTTTAAGTCTGGTGCCTCTGCCATTGGGCTACTGGGGCTGATCCATCAGGACCGTTACTGGCTCCTGTCAACAATACTGGATACGAGTCCCACCCACGAAACCGTGGGTCAGCGTGCGTTGAAAGGATCGGCGTAACGGAATTCTCCGTGGGTGCCCGGTTGGTGATTTGCCAGGGCCAACGCCATGAAATGCGAACCCCACGACGGATCCGGGGAGACAATGCCTAGGGAATCCGCCGGCACAAATCCGAAGCGCGGGTAGTAGTCGGCACTGCCCAAAAGCACCATCGTGGACTCCCCCATCGCATTGGCGGCCTCGATACTGGCGTTCATCAACGCGGTCCCAACCCCCTGGCGTTGGTACTCCGGTTGAACGGCTATGGGGCCCAATCCCAACGATTCTTGGTCACCGATCCATGCCCGGGTGGTGATGACATAGCCCAAGATCTCGCCCCGCACCGACTCTGCCACCAAGGACAGGGCTGGCAGATACTCTCGGGAGGCAAATAGACCACGCAACAATTTAGCCTCTACCGGTTCGGGAAAGGCCGCTTCCACCACGGCAAGGATCTCGGGCCGATCATCTGCCCGCTCGCGTCGAATGATCATGGCCCCAGCTTAGCGTCCCGCACTGACACACCCTTTGGCCCGGCAATCGGCAAGCAACAACCAACAAGCAACAAGCTCCGCCGATCCCCTTAAAGTCCGACGCCGGCCATCCCCAGAAGGTGGGGTGACCGGCGTCGGGCGTTGCTTATTGGGGAGGACTACTTTGCAGTAGCGTCTTCCTTGACTTCAGTGGATACAGTTTCAGCAGAAGCAGCAGGAGCGGCCGGAGCAACCGGTGCCGGAGCAGCAGCAGCAGGCTTGGGCTTGGGCGTTGCGGCCGAGACGAAGGTGGCGCGCGGCTGAGTAAGGTTTTCCAGCTGAGCCAGGTCGCGGCTCGTGATCATCGTGACAAACCAGCCCATCAGAACGCGGATCTTGCGCTCCACTGTCGGCATGGCCAGACCGTGGTAACCGCGGTGCGCCAACCAAGCCAACGGGCCCTTGAGCTGGATGCCCATGATCTTGGCAACACCCTTCCACTGACCGAAGCCTGCAACAGCGCCGAGGTTCTTGTGCTTGTAACCCTTCAGCGGCTTGTTGAAGCGGCTGGCCCACAGGTTCTTGGCCAGACGCTTGGCCTGACGCAGAGCGTGCTGAGCGTTCGGGACGCAGGTACCGTCGGGCAGGCCGCCGGTAACATCCGGAACAGCTGCAACGTCGCCGGCAGCCCAGGCGTTCTCGATGACACCGAATTCGCCGGAGATCTGCAGGTTCACGTTGGTGGAAACGCGGCCACGGGCTTCGATCGGGAAATCGGTGGAGCGAACCATGGGGTTAGCCATGACGCCGGCAGTCCAGATCAAAGTATCTGCGTCAAACTGCTGAGCGAGGCTCTTGTCCGGCAGGTTGATGAGCTTGATGTTGTTGTCCTCAGCGTTATCCAGCGAGGTGTTCAGCAGAACCTCAACGCCGCGGCTGCGCAGGTGCTCCACAACCCAGAGTGCCTGAGCTTCGGTGACCTCGGGCATGATGCGGCCCATGGCCTCAACGAGTACGAAGCGCAGTTCGGACTGGTCAACGCGGTCGTTCAACTTGACGGCTGCGCGGGCCATGTCTTCGAGCTCGGCGATGGTCTCGATACCGGCGAACCCGCCACCAACAACCACAAAGGTCAAGTTGCGCTTGCGCGTCTCGGGGTCGGTCTCCGTGGAGGCCTGCTCAATGAGGGAGAGAACCTGGTTGCGCAGTGCAACGGCTTCTTCAATGGTCTTGAGTCCGATACCTGATTCGGCCAAACCCTTGATGGGGAAGGTACGTGTAATGGCACCGGCAGCCATGACCACATCGTGGTACGGAAGTTCAATGGGGGCGCCACCGTCGGCCGGAGCAATAACGGCCGTGCGGTTTGCGTGGTCAATGCTGGTGACGGAACCCTGAATGAGTTCGGTCTGCTTCAGGTGCTTACGGTGCGAAACCACAGCGTGGCGTGCCTCGATGTTGCCGCCGGCTACCTCGGGCAGGAACGGCTGGTACGTCATGTAGGGCAGGGGATCAACAAGGGTGACGATGCCACCGGACTTTGCGATCTTCTTCTGCAGGTTGAAAGCCGTGTAGAGGCCGACGTAACCGCCGCCAACTACAAGGACGCGCGGGCGTGCTGAAAAGGTAGGAGTGATTGCCATACCACCCATACTACATTTCTTTGTGAAAATATTCACTAGCTTGTTACTGTGACCCGTAACTCAAATATCTTCACGCACGACGCCGGCACTAGTGTTTGTGTTTGCTGCCTGGCCGTGGGCGCCGGGAGGCTTCGGTGTCCGCAGCGTCTTCCGTCCCAGCGGACGATTCCTTGGCTGCCGGGACGGGGCCGGCACCAGCGTCGCCGACACCAGCGGCGCCGACAGCGGCGCCCGCGGCGCCAGCCCCATCTCCAGCGTCCGGGACCGCCCTAATCTTGCGCCGCACCACCAGTAGATGGGTGCTGCCCGCAGCAAGAATGAGTGCCAGGAGCCCTACGGATCCCAAGATCAGCGTCTTGGGCAAGGAACTATCGAGTTCAAAGCCTTCAATGGCCACCGGCGCGCTCGCGTCGGTCAGTGTCGGTTTGGGTTGGGGCATGGTGGTGGCAGTAGCGCCGCCGTTAGTGGGCGGAGCTGCCACGCCGCGTCGGTGGACGCGGATCCATTCAGAAATGCTGCCCATCGGGTTCGCCGTGACTTCGGGAACTTCGGCCGTCAGCGCAGCCTCAGCATCAAGAATGCCGTAGCCGTAGATAGCGTTCGGGACGCCCTCACCTTTGGGTTTGGCCGTTGAAATGATCCGGTTGATGACTTGGGCGGCACTCATCTGCGGATACTTGGAACGGATCAGAGCCGCCACTCCCGAGACGATCGGCGCGGCTCCACTGGTTCCGCTCCAGCTGGCGTAGCCGCCGCCTGGCAAACCGCCGGCCAGGTCCTCGGCCGGGGCGCTGACGCCGATGCTGATGCCTTGTGAGGAGGAGTCGACGCTGGCCGCGCCGTCCTTGTCCAGACCTCCGACTGCCAAGATCCCGGGAATTGTCGCCGGTGCGCCGACTTGTTCGCTGCCGGATTTCCGGTTTCCAGCGGCCGCCACAATCACCACGTCGTTGGCTTCTGCGTAGGCAAAGGCGTCGTCCCAGCTCTGCGGCCAGGCCGTGGAGGTGCTGCCCAGAGACATGTTGATGACCTTGGCGCCCTGGTCAACGGCCCAAGTCACGGCTGCCGGAATCTGGTCGTCGATATTTTTGCCCGACGGGTTGTCGCTGCCGAGCCATACGGAAATGCTCAGCAGTTCGGCTTTCGGGGCCACGCCGATGACCCCGTCAGGTCCGGCGCCCACGGTTTCTTCAGGTTTGGCGGAGGCACTGGCTTTGGGCGTGCCTGTTGACGGCGTGGCGGTGGGGGCGGCGTGGCCGCGACCAGCCAGCATGGTGGCTACGAGTGTGCCGTGCTCGGGTTCGGCACCGATCCCCTTGTTCCCCTTCTCGGCACCTCCTCCGGACATGTCGATCCCACCCACCACGGCACCTTTGAGGTCCTTGTGGTCGGTGTCTATGCCGCTGTCAATGATGGCGACTTTCACGCCTTCACCTTGGGAGACTTTCCAGGCCTTCACAATTCCGGACTGCGCCAGCCAGTACTCCCGGTTGCGGATGTCATCGGCCTGCGCAGCTGTAGCGCCAGCCATCAGCAGCGAACCAGCCAGGGCAAGCGCCATCAACGCGGCTGCGGTTTTACGCAACCGTGGGGCTAACTGCATGGGAGCTCGTTTCCGTAAGAAGGCCATTCCAAGTGAAGGCGGTGTGGCTGGAGTGTGCGGCGTAACTGTCAGTCTCGGGCTGCGCCCAAGGCAATTCCGTCAAGAATATCGTGTTCACTGGTGGTTGCCGATTCCACCCTGCCGCCACTGAGCTCCGCGAGGTTGCGCAGCACGGTGCGCCAGATCAGCGCGCCCGCACCGATCACGTCCACCCGGCCCGGATGCATAAAGCCCAATTCCGCCCGCTGAACCCGCGTCATGGAAAGTAGTGAGGACGCTGCGGCATCCACAGTGTCCAGAGGCACGACGGCGGCATGGATCACCTCGCTCTGGTAGCTTGCCAGCCCGAGGGCATGGGCGGTGATGGTGGTGATGGACCCTGCCACTCCCACCACCTGATCAATCTCGGCCAGGGGCACCACAGCGAGAACTTCAGCAAGTTTCTCCTGCACAGCTGCTTCGGCCAAAGAAATTTGCTCTTCAGAGGGCGGGTCAGCCTGCAAGTACCTTTCGGTAAAACGAACACAGCCCATGTTGGTGCTCAGCGCGCTCAACACGCCGCTTCCATCGCCCACCACGAACTCGGTGCTGCCGCCGCCCAAGTCAACCACGAGGACTTTTTTCGTACCCAGGGCCGGCAGCACGGAGACAGCGCCCGAAAAGGACAGTGCAGCTTCCTGCGCGCCACTGACTACTTCCGGTTCCAAGCCCAAACGTTCCTTGATGCCTGCGACGAACTCGTCCCGATTACTGGCGTCGCGAGTAGCGCTCGTAGCCACAAAACGTACCCGCTCTACGTTATTGGCCGCAATGATGGCGGCGTAGTCCTGGACTGCGGCGAAGGTACGGGCCAAGGCCTCGGGAGCCAAGCTGCCGGTGACATCAACGTCTTGCCCCAACCGAACCACCCGCATTTCACGGTGCACATCGCGCAGTGACTGGCCGCCGTCAGGCTGCTCTGTCACATCGGCAATGAGTAAGCGGATGGAGTTAGTTCCGCAGTCGATGGCTGCAACGCGCATGGTCTGGCCTTTCAAGAATCGGGAGTGGCGGAAGCTTTAGACGTGCTAGCTCCCGTTCGGGTGCTAGCTCTCGTTCTGGTCTTGATTCTGGGTCTGGTTCAGGTGCTTGACGTGGCGGCTCAGGTCCTTGTTGGGTACCGGTGCAGCGTGATCCCAGGCACCGTCGCAATAACAAGAATCTGCGGTCCACCACTGGGCTACCCCGGCCAGCGCTTCATCGCCGAGCGGGTTCACGCCGGGGCCTTCGGCAAGGGCGTGGCCCACCAGCACGTGGAGGCATTTGACGCGGGTGGGCATTCCGCCGGCGGAAATCCCTGCAATTTCAGGCACCGGGCCGGTTCCTGCGCGTTCACCAATAGCTTCGCGAGCCGCAATGTAGCTCTCGTGCGCTTTTTGGTAGGCAACAGCCAGCTCAGTGTCTGTCTCTAGCCGTTCGCTCATTTCATTCATGAGTCCAGCAGCTTCCAAACGCGAGGCAGCGGCCGTCAATACCGGATGCGTTAGGTAAAAAGTGGTGGGGAACGGGATGCCGTTACTGAGCCGGGGTGCTGTTGCAGCCACCAGCGGATTGCCGCAGATGCAACGCGCAGGGATTTCAACCACGTCACGCACGGGCCGGTTAAGCTGGCGGCTGAGGGTGTCAAGATCGTGCTGGGTGGGAATGCGCCCGGTCGAGGCGGAGCTGGTGGTTTCGGGCACGGGCGGGCCTTTCATAGAGCTGTTGTGATGCGATAGGCCGCTGGGGCCATGGTGTTCAACCTGTAATTTTAGCCTGCCCGGTGGCAGACCACTTTCAAGGCGCAGCTTGCTAGGGCGCAGCCGGCGCGGCTGGCACGGGCGCTGGCACGGCGGGGGCTGCAGGTGGAGCAGTCTCAGCTGGGGCTACCGGTGCGGCCGGGGCTTGAACTTGAGCTGACTTCTTCACTGATTCCCACAGGGTATCGACCCAGGGGTCTTCTGTGACTTCGGTGGCTTTCTTGGCGGTGGTCGCCTCTGCAGCGGCCTTAGCGGCAGCTACAGAATTCTGGGCGCTCTCAATGTCCTCGCCGCCATAAACCCAGTAGCCGGTTTCACCTGGCATGAGCATGCTGACTCGGTCCCGGGCCTGCTGCTTGATGTAGGCCGGATCGTCCCACCGTTGGAGCTCTGATGCGTAGGCGTCCTGTTGGGCCTGCCGGGCTGTAATGTCTTCGCGCAGTTGGGCGATTTCGGTTCGCTGGGTGGCGAAGGTGTGCACATTCGGTGCGAGCAAGATGGTGACCACACCCATGGTGATACCCAACACAATCAGCCGGCCAGAAAAGGATCGAGCCGGAACCGGGCTGGTGCCGGCCGGATGAATCACACCATCTTCGCTGGTGCGGCTTTGAGATTTACTGGTGGGTTGGCGTTCGCGCTTGTCAGCCTTGGTGTTGGTGGGTCGAGCTCCTGAGCCAGGTGTCGTCGTCGTACGTTTCGAGGCAGGTTCGACGGCGGGAGGCACCTCTGGGGCACCCTTGAGTCCGGAAGTGAACTGTGCTTTGGGCACTGAGGGCCGTCGTGTGGCCATGCTTCTCCTCGGGATCTCTGCCGGTAATTTGTCTCGGCTCCATCATCAAACGCTATCGCACTAATGGCTGCTTTTTCACAATCGCTAGCTCAGTGCAGCGCAGTGATAAAGGCGTTTAAAGCACAAGGCCGCGGTAGCTGAGCCAAGTGTGGATTCCACTTTAGTCAGCCGCCGCGGCCTTCGTTGCTATTTAGCCCTTGAAACGCGGGAACGCGCTGCGGCCTGCGTAGCGTGCGGCGTCGTCGAGCTCTTCTTCGATGCGCAGCAGCTGGTTGTACTTGGCAACGCGCTCGGAGCGGGCCGGGGCACCTGTCTTGATCTGACCGGCGTTGGTGGCAACGCAGATGTCAGCAATGGTGGTGTCTTCGGTCTCGCCGGAGCGGTGCGAGGTGATGGTGGTGTAACCGGCGCGCTGTGCCATGGAAACAGCATCCAGGGTCTCGGTCAGTGAACCGATCTGGTTGACCTTCACCAGCAGCGAGTTGGCGGTTGCCGATTCGATGCCGCGGGAAAGACGCTCGGGGTTGGTGACGAAGAGGTCATCGCCCACGATCTGAACCTTGTCGCCAATGGAGTCGGTCAGGGTCTTCCAGCCTTCCCAGTCGTCTTCATCCAGGGGATCCTCGATGGAAACGAGCGGGTAATCGGCAACGAGCTCAGCGTAGTAAGCGCTCATCTGGGCAGCAGTCAGTGCCTTGCCTTCGAACTGGTAAGCACCTTCCTTGTAGAACTCAGAGGAGGCAACGTCCAGGGCCAGTGCAACATCGGTGCCGGGCTTGTAGCCTGCGCGCTCGATCGCGACCATGATCAGATCAAGGGCTGCACGGTTGGACGGCAGGTTCGGCGCGAAGCCACCCTCGTCACCCAGACCGGTGGAGAGACCCTTTTCCTGCAGGACCGACTTGAGGTTGTGGTAGACCTCAACACCCCAGCGGAGGCCTTCGGAGAACGTGGAGGCACCCAACGGGACAACCATGAATTCCTGGATATCGACGTCGGAGTCAGCGTGTGAGCCACCGTTAAGGATGTTCATCAGCGGCACCGGCAGAACGTGTGCGTTGGGGCCACCCAAGTAGCGGTACAGGGGCAGTCCGGCGGACTCGGCAGCGGCGCTTGCAACGGCGAGCGAAACACCCAAGATGGCGTTGGCGCCCAGCTTGGCCTTGTTGGCGGTGCCGTCCAGTTCCAGCATGACGGAGTCAATCAGACGCTGGTCGGTAGCGTCCAGGCCCTCAATCTCGGGGGCAATAACTTCCAGAACAGCCTCGACTGCCTGCAAGACACCCTTGCCCTGGTAACGGTCTTTGTCGCCGTCACGGAGTTCCACTGCCTCGAAGGCACCGGTGGATGCACCGGAAGGAACGCCTGCGCGGCCCATCGCACCATCGGTTAGCAGAACTTCAACCTCAACGGTCGGGTTTCCGCGGGAATCCAGAATTTCGCGTGCATGAATGGCTTCAATAAGTGCCACGTATTGCTCCTAATAGTCAGCTTTGTAGTGTAATTGTCGACCACGCTGTCCCCCCAATCGTAGCCGAAAGCGTGATTGAGCACTCATTGCTACGCTCTCGGCGCCATTGCGGTGCTTGAAGTGCGCCTCGGCTGCGCTCCCGCGTGCAGGCAGTTCACTTTTGTGTGCCGGCGGTTCGTTCAGGCTTGGCCTTGGAATTTCCTCACTGCCAGACGCAAGGCCCGTTCTGCATCAAGGTCTTGTTTGTGCGCTTGTTGTACGACGTCGAACAGCACCTTCCCGAGCTCTTCTTCAGTTTCGATGGGGCTGGGTACGCTTTCCGCAGGTTCGCCCACTGTGAGCCCTGCTCGCCGGGCGCGCTCCACCGATTTCTGCGCCATAGCGAGGGCCGGCAGTGACGCCGGAATGCCGGCAAACGGCCCGGTTGTCCCTGGGTTTCCTCGTTTAGCTTCTACGGCCAGGTCCCGTGCCTGTGCACGTTCCTGGGCTTTGACGCGTTCCCAGGTCTCCTCGATTTCGGCGAGCGTGGCGGGGAAACTCTCCTGCAATGTGCCGTCGGGTTGGAAGACATGCGGGCTGCGTCGGATCATTTTTTCGCTCAGTCCACGAGCCACATCGGCTAGATTAAATTCCCCGGTTTCCTGAGCCAAGCGGGAGTGGAGCACCACTTGTAGCAAGATGTCGCCCAATTCGCCGGAAATCTGAGCGGAGCTGCCGGTTTCCAACGCCTCAATGAATTCGTGGGCTTCCTCCACCAAGTAGCTGGTGAGCGATTCGTGGGTCAGTGCGCCGGTCCACAGGCAGTGCTCCCGGAGGGCGTCCACCACATCAACAAGGCGGGGCCGGTCCAAAGTGGGGTAGAGCGCCCGACCATTCGTCTCTCGCATTGAACCCGGTGTTTCGTCCAGATTCTTTCCCCA
>NZ_JBTNDB010000021.1:0-65306 GCF_054511175.1 Arthrobacter sp. Sr24
ATCTTAGACAATCTGATTCTCTACCAAGGCCCTCACCTATGCCGAAACGAGTTCCACACCCGGATTCATCACTGAGCAACCCTGACTACACCCTGCATTCGGAAGAGCCTCATATAGCACCGTAATACCAACCATCTCCGATCAGCACCATCTGTGTAACTGGTAACTAGCTTATTGAGCCACAGTGACGGGTCCGTAACCAGGGCCAACGCAGAGGTGGGGTCGGCTGACATCAGCCCACTGAAGAAATTGTCGAAGTCGAGGAACAAAGCGGCTTTCATGGCCGACGATCTCGAGTTCTTCAGTTGGTTTGATGCCAGAATTCCACCTTTTGTGCCTCAGCAATAGAGTGCCAATCCTAATGAATGCTACGTTTTTCCTTTTTTCATCAACACATTGGTATTAAAAATTCGACGATGTCGAAGAAGTATATACATAGTAGTCCAGGCGGCGGTCGCCGTAGACTTCGGTGGAAACCGGTACGTTCATTAATCTGAAGAGAAACTACGGAGAAGATATTCCGTAGAATTGTTGTGGTGCGAAGTCCGGGCTGTGGTGCCCGGGACCAGCGACTACCGGTTCCTTAGATCCAGCTCGGCAACCACATGTGTTGGCGCCAGTATTCCTGCGGGATGATCTCCGCGGCCCAGATTGGGTAGAAGAAGGCACTGACGGCGACGACCAGAACTAGGAAGATTCCCACGATGATGGCACCTTGCTGCCGCCGCCACGGAGGGTCGCTCGCTTTGCCGAGAACCAGCCCGAGCACCATGACAATGGCCAGGATCATGAACGGCTCGTAGGCAATGGCGTAGAAGAAGAAGATGGTGCGCGACGGGTAGAAGAGCCACGGCAGGAAACCAGCGGCGAAGCCCGCCAGAATGGCTCCGGCACGCCAATCGCGCTTGGCAATCCACACACCGATCAGGAACAGGATGGCTAAGGTTCCGACCCACCAAATGAGTGGATTACCCACACTGGTAACGGCCGCCGTGCACTTCTCAACCGTGCAGCCGCCGTCGCCGTTTTCATAATTTTGGACGTAGAAGGATGTAGGCCGTCCCATGACCAGCCATGACCAGGCGTTGGCCTTATAGGGGTGGTCCGAGCCCAGCCCCGTGTGGAAGTTGTAGGCAGTGAAATGGTAGTGCCACAGCGACCGCAGCGAGTCCGGGATCCAGCCCCATGTGCCTGAGGGGTTAGTTGCCGCCCAGTTTCTGTCGTAAGCGTCGGTGGAACGGAACCAGCCGGTCCAGCTGGCCAAGTAGGTTGCGGCTGCCACAGGAACCATGCTGACAAAGGCTAGAACGCCGTCATTCCACACGGCCCCCGAAATCCAGTACCTGATACCCGCGATGCGGCGGGCGTTCATATCCCACAGCACGGTCATCAAACCGAAGGCTGCTAGAAAGAACAGTCCGGACCACTTGGTGCCAATGCACAGACCGAGGGCTACTCCGGCGGCGATCCGCCACCAACGGATACCAAGCCACGGACCGTACATCAGCGCCTTGCTCGGGACTAAGCCCCCCGGGCCGGCGAGGGCCGAGAGCCGCGCAGCCAGCCGGCGTCGTCCATCATCACGGTCCATGATCAGGGCGCCAAAGGCGAGCAAGGCGAAGAACATCACGAAGATATCCAGCAGTGAGGTGCGGGATTGGACTATGGCGTGACCGTCGACGGCGAAGAGCAGGCCGGCGGCGGCGCCCAGAATGGTGGAGCGGAACATCTTCTGGGCGATCAGGGCCAGTATGAAGATGGAGAGGGTGCCCACCACAGCCGCGGAGAAACGCCAACCGAAGGTACTTTCCGGGCCAAAGAGCCACATGCCGAAGGCGATCATCCACTTGCCCACAGGTGGATGGACTACGTATTCTGGAGTGTTTTCCAGGCTGGTAAAGATGCCCTGATTAAAGAGGTCGTTGGCTTTGTCGGCCCAATTGCGTTCGTAGCCGCTTTGCAGATAGCTGTAGGCGTCTTTGACGTAGTAGGTCTCGTCAAAGACCAACGACGGCGGCTGGCCCAAGCGCAGGAAGCGCAACAGTCCACCGACTAAGGCTGTCAGGATTGGGGCCATCCAAAACCAGACCCGCAGGCTCACCGGCGTGGTGCCGAAGGAGTGACGCAGGCCCAAGAGCCTAGAACGCAGGGCGGAACGGGTGAAGGCCTCAGCAGGGTCGAGCACCCACCGCCGGGGCACAGGCTGTGTGCTGGCAGGCCGCTTGCCTGCGGAGTGTCTGCTGGTGGACGCGCCTGAGCCAGTACCGTCCGTTAACGGTTGAGCGGCGGCGGTGGGTTCCGGGGCCGCCGCAGCGGTATCCATAGCTTGGGGTTGCACGGGGTCAATGCTACCCAAGTGGGCCCTGAGGCCGCGGCGCACTACGCTGGAGTAATGGAAGATGACTTTGGCACAAATCCCGCACCCGCACACGACGACTCGGACGTGTCCGAACCGGAGGTAGCCGAAGAAACTCTCGATTCCAGCCTCGCCCCTGTTGCGGCGCCGGGTGAGGGCTACATTATTTTGGCGGCAACGCCTATTGGCAATATGGGTGATGCCTCTGCTCGGCTCATCGCTTGGCTGGGATCTGCGGACATTGTTGCCGCCGAGGACACTCGCCGCCTGCACCGGCTTGTGACCAGTCTGGGTGTGAAAGTCGGTGGACAGATTGTCAGCTATCACGAACACAATGAAGCTGCGAAGACTCCAGAGCTGCTGGCCCAGGTGCAAGGCGGAAAAACGCTGCTCATGGTCACAGACGCTGGCATGCCGTCCGTGTCCGATCCCGGTTTCCGGTTGGTGGGCGCCGCCGTTGCAGCAGGCGTGAAGGTGACCTCCGCGCCTGGACCTTCTGCTGTTCTGACAGCCCTGGCGCTGTCCGGGCTGCCCACGGACAGGTTCTGTTTTGAAGGGTTCTTGCCACGGAAATCGGGGGAGCGGGCCTCTCGGCTCCACGAGCTGGCGCTGGAAAAACGCACCATGGTCTTCTTCGAGGCACCGCACCGGCTCGAAGCCATGCTGCGGGCCCTGCACACAGCCTTTGGCCCGTCGCGTCCAGGTGCCGTCTGCCGGGAACTGACCAAAACGTATGAAGAAGTGATTCGCAGGCCGCTGTCCGGATTGCTGGAATGGGCGGAGCAGAGCCAAATTCGTGGTGAGATTGCCATCGTTGTAGGCGGCGCGCCGGAGGGCGATCTGGGCACGGTGGAGGACCACGTGGCGGCTGTCAACGATCTCATTGGCAAGGGCATGCGGCTCAAAGAAGCTGTTGCCGTGATTTCGCACGACGTGCACGTCAGCAAGCGAGAGCTATACAGTGCCGTGCTGGCCGCGAGGGGCTAGTCCCCGCGTTGCCAGTCGCTGCGCGGCGCACCGAGCTACTCCGTGAGGGGCACGTCCGCTGTGCAACTGCACAGTGAATTCCTTAGGTGGCAGTGCGGGCATGCCTAGACACCTGTGTTCGGCGAGAACTACCGTGAACTAGAACACTCTTCCCGCCGCACCGCCCCCGCACCGCCGCTGCGAACCATGGATGCCATCTCCGGCATCCCGCACCGACTAAGCGGGGGCTCCAGACAAAGGAGTCACCATGACCGTGAGCCCAGCCGCGCCCCACACCAGCGCCGTCCCGATCAGCGCCGATCAGGCCGAACGCGAACGCGCCTTGCTGGCAAGCGTCCCCACCGGATTGCTGATCAACGGTGAATGGCGGCCCGCAACCTCGGGCAACACCTTCAACGTGGAGGACCCCTCCACCGGAGAAGTTCTACTAACACTGGCCGACGCCGGCGCCGAAGATGGTGCCGCAGCCCTGGACGCCGCTGTGGCCGTGCAAGAAGAGTGGGCCGCTACCCCTGCTCGCGAACGTGCCGAAATTCTGCGCCGCGGCTTTGACACGGTCACCGCCCGAGCCGACGATTTTGCCCTGCTCATGACCCTGGAAATGGGCAAGCCGCTGGCCGAAGCCCACGGCGAAGTGAAGTACGGTGCAGAGTTCTTGCGCTGGTTCTCCGAAGAAGCCACCCGCTCCTTTGGCCGCTACTCCACCAACCCCGAGGGCACCGCGCAAATCCTGGTGCAGAAGAAGCCCGTGGGTCCCTGCCTGCTGATCACCCCATGGAATTTCCCCCTTGCCATGGCCACGCGCAAGATCGCCCCCGCCATTGCCGCTGGTTGCACCATGGTGCTCAAGCCCGCCAACCTGACGCCGCTGACCAGCCAGCTCTTCGCCCAGGTCATGATGGACGCTGGCCTGCCCGCCGGAGTCCTGAACGTCATCGCCACCACCGACGCCGGCGGCGTGACCGGTCCGATCATCCAGGACTCGCGTCTACGCAAACTCTCCTTTACAGGCTCCACCCCCGTAGGCAAGCGACTGCTGGTGGACGCCGCAACCAACGTCCTGCGCACCTCCATGGAATTGGGTGGCAACGCCCCGTTCCTGGTGTTCGAGGACGCCGATCTGGACGCTGCCGTAGAAGGCGCCATGGCCGCCAAGCTTCGCAACATGGGCGAGGCTTGCACCGCCGCCAACCGCTTCCTGGTCCACGAATCCGTGGCCGATGAATTCGCCACCCGCTTCGCCGCCCGCATGGGTGAAATGACCACGGGCCGGGGCACCGATCCCGCCACCAAGGTGGGCCCGTTGATCGATGCCAAGAGCCGCGACAAGGTCCACTCCCTAGTCAGCGACGCCGTGGCTAGCGGCGCTCGCGCCATCACCGGCGGCGCCCCTGCCGAGGGCCCGGGCTACTTCTACCAGCCCACGGTCTTGCAGGGCGTGGAGCCTGGCTCGCGCATCCTCACCGAGGAAATCTTCGGCCCCGTTGCCCCCATCGTCACCTTCAAAAATGAGGACGAAGCAGTGGCCCTTGCCAATGCCACCGAATACGGCCTGGTCGCCTACGTCTTCACCCGCGACCACAACCGCGGCCTGCGCATGGCCAACCGCATCGAGACCGGCATGATGGGCCTCAACGCGGGCGTCATCTCCAACGCAGCCGCACCCTTCGGCGGCGTCAAGCAGTCCGGCCTGGGCCGCGAAGGCAGCGTGGAAGGCATCGAGGAATACCTCTACACGCAGTACATCGGCTTCCCGAATCCCAACACCCTCTGAGTCACATGAGTAGGCCCCTGGCAACAGTGATTTTTCACTGTTTCTAGGGGCCTATTCTTTGTGCTCACTTGCCCCAACGCCTGAAGAACGACGCCGGAATCCACCTCGCGCGAATCCGTCCCCACAGTGTGGCTTGAGTCTGGAGACGAGCTGTGAGGGTTTCCACCGCGTCTGCAAGATCGTCGCGCCCAGCTACGGATTCCTCTTGCGGGGCTGCTGTGGCTCCTGCTCCGTAGGCATCTTCCTCGTAGGCCTGCCGTAGTAGCGCCAGACCAGCTGGCGTTGTGGGGCCCAGCATGGCGGTGAGCTCCTGCGCATGCAGTGCCGGGGTCCTGGCCGGATCGTTCCTGTAACCAAAATCGGTGGCAGTGTCCATCAATTCGCGCCAAGCCAGCACAGGCAGAGCTTCGCTGATGGCACCTGCGGTACTTTCTGTACTTGCTGTACTTGCTGTACTTGCTGTACTTGCTGTACTGACAGTAGCGGCAGCAGAGGTGGGGGTGCGCAGGAGTGTCAGGCGCCGGCGTCGAACGTTACTTCTGACCAGGGACGGAATCAACAACAGCAGCACTAGCAGCAGCACAACACTGAACCAGGGGAGCCAGCGCGCGGAATCCGCGGCTTGACCAGGTGTCCCGGGAGCGGACGCAGCGGTAGTTGGGGCCGCCGTGAGGGTAGGGGTGGGGGTAGTCTCGGTGGGTTCAGCAGCCGGGGCACTGGCAGCAGGCGCCGCAGTGGTTTCCTCCTGCGCGTAATCGGGCACCGAGCCGCGCCCCGGAGTGGGTTCAAACGGCACCCAGCCCAGGCCCTCAAAGTACAGTTCGGGCCAGGCATGGGCGTCGCGCCCGGTGGCCCGGTAGCCGGACAGGGAGAGCCCGTCGCGTTGGAGAACTTCCGTGGTGAGCGCCCCGGGGGCATAGCCCACCGCAATGCGGGAGGGGATGTCCAGCTCGCGCGCCATGACGGCCATGGCGGCGGAAAAATGCACGCAATAGCCGCTCTTGTTGGTCAGGAAGGATTCCAGAACTTCCATGCCGGAACCGTCATACCCGTCTTCGGCCGGGGTATCGAGACTGTAGGCAAAGTTCGATGAGCGCAAGTAGGTCTGCAGCGCCATGGCCTGGGCGTAGGGGGTGCCAGCATTCCCGGCCACCGATTGGGCCGTGTCCGTGACCAGCTTCGGGACGTCGTTAGGGAGGTTAGTGAACACCGGATCCAGGGCTGGGGTGGGGGCGCCGGTGGCCAGTGCCAGCCGTTCCGGGCTCAACTGCGGCACCTCGCTGCGCACCACATAGGACTGGTTGGCGATGGTGGAACCGGCCCCCTTGATGGTGGCCGTGGTGGGGTTCCAGCGCCATCGCCCACCCAAGTCCTCAACGCTGACCGCACCGGCTGGGGCTGGCAACCACTCGCTGCGAAGCGCCGCCGGGGTGATCCACGTCAGCGTTTCAGTCCGGGGAAGGGCGGGGCTGGCATCGGGCACCGGGGCAACGCTGTCCAGATCGGGATCCAGCTCAGTGGGGAACGGCGAGGGCTTCCAAGACTTACCGGTGAAATCCTCCAAGGTATTGACTCGGATGTACTGGGCGGAGGAGGTGTTGCTTAAGTACGTCAGATGCGTCTGGGCCGACTGCTCCCGCAAGTTCTGGCCCAGGGAGATCATGGGGTCCAGGCTGGTGGGCCCATTTAGTTCGTTGAACCGCGTACCCTGCGGAAAGGCGCCCTGATTGAAACCGGGCAGTACCGCTGGCACCATCGCCATCAGCAGGACCACCGCCGCTCCCATGGTGAGCGCTCGCGGCAAGATGCCGCTGGGGAATGGGGTGATGACTGTCCGTAGTTTGCCCTCCGGCGCGTACCACCGGCAGCAGCCAAGAACCAACAGGAAACCCGCCGCCGGGCCCACGAACCCCCAGAAGCCCAGCCCGGAAGTTGTCATAAGTGCCGAGGGCAGCATGACAAGGACGAATCCCAGTGAACTGGCCGCCGGCATGGCCACCGTGACGGCCAAGGTGTGTAGCAAGAGAGCCAGGAATCCCAAACCCGCGGCGATCAAAAAGTACATTGGAGGCACCGAAGGAGCCGGCGTCAGGGTGTTCATGATGACGGTGGAGGCTTCGGAAACCATGAGTTGCGCGGACGCGAGAGTTTCGGCCGTGGGGATGATGCCGAGGATCGCCGTGGTCGGGAAAAAGACCATGGTCAGGCCCAGTAGCCAACCCGCTAGGGCGCCCAGCGGCGCAAAGGGGCTCAGTCCCTGTTTCCGGCGCAAGAGGGCAGGAAACACCAGCGTTGCAGCAACCACCACGGCGGCACGGGGGAACCAAGAGAAGTCTGCCAGCACTCCCTTTAACGCCAGCGAAGAACCCATGACCGCGACAAAGATGGCCAGCGCTAGCATCCAGCGGGCCGGTCCCGTGCGGGGATCTCTTGTGCGGGGTGCCTTTGTTTGAGGCGCAGTTGTTTGAGGCGCAGTTGTTTGAGGTGCCGTGCGGGGTGCGCCTTTGCTCTTGCGATCCGCGGCCGACTGATGGGGGCTGGGCTGGCTTAGCTTGCTCTGATGGGGGCTGGGTTGTTGAGGATCGTGGTGAAGGGTCATGGTGCCAGCCTCATGGCATTACTGCGGTCCAGTTGCAACCAGACCTCTTCAAGGGAGTCTGCCGGTGTCAAGGCCGCTGCGCGCCATCCGGCTGCGCGCAAGATTTCTAGAGCGTCGACTACCTCAGCGGGATCGTGACAGAGCAGTAACGCGTAGGCGCTCTGCGTAGATTCCGCGATGTCAGCAAGCTGCCGGGCCTGAAGGTCGGTGAGTGAGCCTGTCACGGCCACGAGTGGTCCGCGGCGCCGCCCATGGTGGAGTTTATGGGCAAGTTCATGGCCGAACGGGGATGCTTCAATAGCTGCTCGCGGTGCGGATGCGAACCTCGCGGCAGTTGCCGGAGTTGGCGTTGCCTCCCCGGAGAGTTCCAGTGCAGCCAATGCGGCAGCGACGTCAAACACGCCTTGGCTGCCACTGAAGTCTTCCACCTCAGGTGCGATGGCCGAGGCGGAGGAGGCGAAACCCGGGTTGCCCTCCTGATCCAGAACCCGCAACAAATAGCCACGTTCCAGGAGATGACCGGTGATGGAGACCACCGCCTTGACCGCCGTCTCGAAGACTGCGGTGGTTCGCAGATGGGAACCGGAAAAACCCGAACCGGAGAAACCCGAACCGGAGGAACCTGAACCTGAGGAACTCCGCCCAGACATTCCGGCACCTGATAGCCCCGCCACGGAAATGCCGGCGGCGCCCCTCCTGTTGGTTGCTGAAAGGGGGCGTTGGAGGGTGCCATAGGCATCCGGGCGCAGGTCCAGAATCATGGCGGCCTCGGGTGCGGTGACCGATTCTTCGGCTCGCACCATGAGCTTGCCTTGTCTGGCAGTGACGGGCCAGTGCACCCGGCGCAGCGGGTCCCCAGGGCGGTATTCGCGTGTCATGGCATCGTCGTGACTGGCGTGGGCCAGTTCCTTGGTGGTGCGGGAGCCGTCCTGGCCCCTTCCATCGGAGAGTGAGATGGGTGCCAGATCCACGGCTGCCGGCGCTACGGTGAGCTCTCCGCCGTCGTCCACTTTTCGCTGCAAGAAGGCAACACCGAAGGGATCGGAGAACTGGGCCCGCAGCGGGCCTACGGTGAACACACCGCGGCGGGTCGGGACCACCTGGTAGTGGTAGCGGCTGAGCAGGCCTCGCGGCACGGTGGGGTTGGGGAATTCGAAGGTGGGGGAGTCGTGGAAACTGTACGGCAGTTCTTCCACGATCCGGGCCCGCGAGGCGCCGGGGGCGTGGCCGCGCACGTCCAGAACCACGGACACGCTGCTGCCGGCCCGGGCTAGGGAGGGGGAGAGGTAGCGCTTGAGGGTAATGCCCGGCTTGAACCAGAACAGCCCGGCACAGGCCACAGCTGGCAGCGCCAAACAGAAGATGGCCAGTGTCAGCAGATCGCGCCGGCCCAGCACGATCGCCAGCAACAGGGCCAGCGCACCGGCGCCAAGAAGCAGCCACCCACGCAGTGTAAAGGGAGCGAAAGGCACCACGTCAGAGCCCTACTTGAACCGGGCGTCCTTCACGGCGCGCCCATCTGGCTGTCCAGGAACCGGCACCGTGGCCAGTAAATCGGCAATGACACTGGCGGCCGTGGCGCCGCGGCTGGCAGCCCCACGCTCCACCAGTAGGCGGTGGCCCAAAACGGGTGCGGCCAGCGCACGAATATCATCGGGCAGTACAAAGCCGCGCCCCGATAAGGCCGCAGTGGCTTTCGCGGCACGCAACAGTTGCAACAGCGCTCGCGGGCTGGCGCCCAGGAGCAGTTCCGGGCTGGAGCGGGTGGCCTGGCCCAAGGCCACTGTGTAAGCGCGGACGGCCGGGGCCACATGGATCGCGGCAACGGTCGCGATCATGGCGGTGACCTGTTCAGCTGTGGCAACACTCTCCACCTGGTCCAGCGGGTTCGCCGATTGGTGTGTTTCCAGCATGGCCAACTCGGCGTCAGTGTCCGGGTAACCCAGAGAAATTCGGGCCATGAAACGGTCCCGCTGCGCCTCGGGCAGCGGATACGTGCCCTCCATTTCAATGGGATTTTGGGTGGCGATCACCATGAAGGGTGCCGCCAAAGCATAGGTCTGCCCGTCCACGCTAACCTGGTGTTCGGCCATGGACTCCAAGAGGGCCGATTGGGTTTTTGCCGACGCCCGGTTAATCTCATCGCCAATGACAATGTTGGCGAAAATGGCTCCGGGACGGAATTCAAAGGACTGCGTGGACTGGTTGAAGATGGAGACGCCGGTAATATCGCTGGGCAGCAGATCCGGGGTGAATTGGATGCGATTGACGGTGCAGTGCACCGTGCGCGCCAACGACTTCGCCAGCAGCGTCTTACCCACGCCGGGCACATCCTCCAACAACAGATGCCCGCCGGCCAGCAGCACCGTCAGCGCCAGCCTTACTTGTTCTTCCTTACCATCGATCACGGTGTTCATCACAGCCATAATCTGCTGGCTCAACACGGCAAACCGGGTGGCCTCCATGGGCGTGGCCGCGGCGTTGATTGAGTTGTTCGGCGTGTTCGGCGTGTTCGGAACCGCACCAGCTCCTAAATTAGCTCCCACGCTCGGGGGCACGCTCGGCTGAACGGGTACAGAGCCCGGGTTTCCCGCTCCGGTGTCTGCCAGCAATGTCTCCTGCGGGCCCATGCCCCACCTCTCGGGTCGGTTCGGTACTTGTCCATTGGGTACTTGTCCTGAGGGAATCACAACGCACCAGCGCAGATCCCTGTGTCCTACGCTACTAGCTTGTCCACCGATTGGGGCCACCACGGAGGCAAAAGAACTGACGGTAAAGTAAAAGACCATGTGCACCAATGATGTTCCCCGCCCCTACCGCCCCGAAGAGCTCCCTTCAAAAGAGCACACGCACGACGCCGGCACCCGCCCGGGTGCCTTCGCGCCAGCTCCGGCGCCGCTGCCCGTGCCGGTGTATGACAACCACACACATTTCGACTTTGGCGATTCTCCCGTTGATCTGGTTGCGGCGCTGGATGCCGCCGAGGCTGTGGGTGTTGCCGGTGCCGTCCAGGTGGGTTGCGACCTTCCCTCATCACGCTTCACAGTTGAGGCCGTTGATGCGGATCCGCGGTTGCTAGGTGCTGTGGCTATTCACCCCAACGATGCCCCCGAGCTGGCCGCTGCCGGGACCCTCGACGCTGCGCTGGTAGAAATTGATGCCATGGCTGCCCACCCCAGAATTCGCGCTATTGGCGAAACGGGTCTGGACTACTTTAGGACCGGTGAGGACGGGATGGCTGCCCAACACCATTCCTTCCGTGAACACCTTGACATTGCCAAGGCGCGGGAGCTGGCCCTGCAAATTCATTGCCGCGATGCGCACGTGGATGTGCTGAAGACGTTGGCTGAGGTGGGGGCGCCCGGGCGGCTGGTTTTCCACTGCTTCTCCGGCGACGCCGAATTGGCACAGATCTGTAACGAAAATGGGTGGTACATGTCGTTTTCGGGCACGGTGACGTTTAAAAATGCGCACAATCTTCGTGCTGCCCTTGCAGTGGCCGATCCCTCGCTGGTGCTGGTGGAGACGGATGCACCATTTTTGACACCTCACCCCTTCAGGGGGCGCCCCAATGCCAGCTATATGCTGCCGTACACGGTGCAAAGCATGGCACAACTCATGGAGCTGGATGTGGACGCCATGGGTCATCTGTTGCGCACAAATACGGAGTCGGTGTACGGATCGTGGACCGATTAGAGCTGTTGCTTAGCTCACATTTGTCGAATCAAACCTTGTCCGCAATGTCACGATTGGGTTACGCTGGGTAACTATTAGCCGTGGTCGGGGAAGGCCAACGGGTGAAACGCTGCTGGAGCTACCGTTCGAAGTTGCTCCAGAGTCACCGTTCGTAAGAACAATTTTGGCAGTGTGCGCCGCAGAATTTTGCGGCCTATTTCAGCCAGAGTTGCTCCGTACTTCTCCGTGCCCGGGTGCTCTAGTAGTTATGGGAACTCGTGTCTTCTCTCTTCACCGTCAATGGCAAATTGAGCTATTTGAAGCTTGCCTGCCAGGCAGCAGTCTTGATGGCGCTCGTGGTAGCGCTCATGGCCTTCATAACGGCCACCAAAACAGTCACCTTGGTGCTGGATGGCCAGAGCAGCTCAATTCAAGCCTACGGTGGGTCCGTCGGCGACGTCCTCCAGGAAGCGGAAGTTTCCGTAACCGACGCTGACCACGTTTCACCGGCTTTGGACACCACTGTTGAAAGCGGTTCGGTTATTACCGTCAACACGGCCAAGGATATTACCGTGAGCTTGGATGGGGCAGAACGCACTGTCACCACCACCTCCACGAAGATTAGCGGTTTGATCAGCCAATTGGGCATCGCCGCCAATGCGCGGGTTTCCCTCCCAGCAGACGCTTTGATCGCCAACTCCAGTGACTTGAGCATCATCACCCCCAAGCAGATCACTCTGGTGGCCGATGGTAAGAAGTCGGTCACGACCACCACAGCCCACAAGGTTTCAGATTTCCTGCGTGAAACCGGTGTCACCTTGGCCAAGACTGACCAGCTCTCCGCACCAGCCGGGGCAGACGTAGCGGAGAACATGGTGCTCAAGGTGACCCGTGTGAACACCGCCGGAGCCGCTCAGGAAACCCACGACGTTCCATTCGAGACCGTGCAAAGCGTTGATGATTCCATGTTCAAGGATGAGAAGAAGACCGTCACCGCTGGCGTTGCCGGCACGCTGGAGAAGACGTTCCGCACTGTCATTGTCGATGGTGTTGAAGTGAGCCGGACCGAAACCGGATCCAAGGTGACCAAGGAACCCGTTGCCGCCAAGGTCAGCGTCGGTGGCAAGGAACGTCCCGCCCCGAAGAAGGTCGAAAAAGCCGCTGCCGCTGGAACCAACACGCCCGCTGGTGCCAACACCGGCGCTGCCGCCCCGTCCATGTCCAACGAGGCCATGTGGAACGCCATTGCTCAGTGTGAAGCAACGGGTAACTGGTCCATCAACACCGGCAACGGTTACTACGGTGGCTTGCAGTTTGATATCCAAACTTGGCTCGGTGCTGGCGGCGGGGCTTACGCTCCGAACGCAAGCCTTGCCACCAAGGCCCAGCAGATTGATATTGCCAACCGGGTCTACGCCCAGCGTGGCCTGCAGCCTTGGGGCTGCGCTCACGCGGCGGGCTAGCAGCTATTAGTACAGTGCGGAAGCGCCTGTTAGTACAGTGCGGTAGCAGCTACTCATGATCAGCTACCCAGCCATAAAGCGGCAACCATCACACACTCCCTTGACGGTTTTAGAACTGTCAGGGGAGTGTGTGCGTTAATAGCGGCTACCATTATTTAGTGACCTCCCCGCAATCCAGCCCCGCCACCCAGCCACTGCTGGGCGCCACCGAAATCCGCCGACTGGCGGAAGAAATCGGTGTGCGCCCCACTAAAACGCTGGGACAAAACTTTGTCATCGACGGCAACACCATTCGCCGTATTGTGGCAGCAGCCAATGTTGACCCTGGCGAAACGGTCCTGGAAGTGGGTCCCGGACTCGGATCGCTCACCCTTGGCTTACTCGACGTCGCCGCCCGCGTTGTGGCCGTCGAGATTGACCCCGTTCTAGCGGCCAAGCTGCCGTCCACAGTGGCTGCGTACCGTCCTGAGAAGGCGGGCAACCTTGAGGTGGTTCTCTCCGACGCCATGCGCGTCATGGAACTCCCGGCCCAGCCCACAGCACTGGTAGCGAATCTGCCCTACAACGTGGCCGTCCCTGTGGTGCTGCACCTGCTGGAACATTTCCCTTCCCTGCAACATGGCCTGGTCATGGTCCAGGACGAGGTAGCCGATCGAATGGTGGCCGGCCCCGGTTCCAAGACGTACGGTGTGCCCTCGGTCAAGGGCGCCTGGTACTCCAAAATGCGCAAGGCCGGAGTCATCGGCATGAACGTGTTTTGGCCGGCACCGAAAATTTCCTCCGGGCTGGTGGCGTTCACCCGCCACGAACCACCGGTGACCACGGCAACACGCGAAGAAGTTTTCGCTGTCATCGACGCAGCCTTTGCCCAACGCCGCAAAACCCTGCGCGCAGCACTGGCCGGTTGGGCTGGTAGCGCCGCCGAAGCCGAGACTTACCTGCGCCGCGCCGGCGTAGATCCCAGCGCCCGAGGCGAAGTCATTGATGTGGCTGCTTACGCCCGCATCGCCGAAGCAAAGCTGACCTCCTAGTCCATGAGCATCATGAACGAGGCAGGTCTCTGGGACCCCGCCGCGCGCCGAGTCAAGGTACGCGCCCCGGGCAAGATCAACGCCTTTTTCCAAGTAGGGCCGCTGCGCAAGGACGGTTATCACGCCGTTGCCAGCACCTATTTGGCAGTCTCCCTGTATGAGGAAGTAACCGCCACCGCCCGTCCCGACACCCTGCCCACGGACATCACCGTCTCCATCCATCCGGACAGTTCCCTGTCACCGGAGCAGTTGGCAAGCATTCCCTTGGACGGAAAAAATCTCGTGGTCAAGGCGGCGCTGCTCATGGCCGACATCGCCAAAAACCCCAGTGGCGTCCACCTGGAAATCACCAAACACGTGCCCATTGCTGGCGGTATGGGCGGGGGTTCGGCCGACGCCGCAGCCACGCTCGTGGCCTGCGATGCGCTCTGGCACACCGGACTTTCCCGCGAAGAGTTGGCCCAACTAGGGTCAGCACTCGGCGCGGACGTGCCGTTCGCGCTCATGGGGGGCGCCGCCGTCGGACTTGGAATTGGCGATGAGCTCACAGCAGCACTCGCGCCCACCCCGCTCCATTGGGTGCTGGTGCCGGCGGACTTTGGTCTGTCCACCCCTGTGGTTTATGGGACGCTGGATACATTGAGGCAGGCCGGCGGAGTTGTGGCGCCGGAACCAGGGCAGGTCGAGGCGGGAGTCTTGACGGCGCTGCGGGCCGGGGACGCGCAGGCGCTGGCGCCGTGGCTGCACAACGACCTCCAAACGGCAGCCGAGCATCTGGCTCCGTCGCTGACGGAAGTATTGGCGGCGGGCACGGATTTGGGGGCGCTGGCCGCGCTGGTTTCCGGGTCCGGGCCCACCTTGGCATTTTTGGCCGCCGACGCGCAGCATGCGCAGTCGCTGGCCACGGCGCTGGCCGAGATGGGGCATCCCGGGTGGCCTGTTGAGGGCCCCGTGCACGGCGCACACATCATTTTGTAGCATTAACGTTTGAACTAAACCCGTAAAAGAAAGTGGTACCACGTGGCTCATTTGCTGGGCGGGGAGAATCTAAGCATCTCCTTCGCGACCCGAACCGTGCTCGACGGCGTCAGCGTCGGCTTGGAAGAGGGCGACCGCATTGGCATTGTCGGCCGTAATGGCGATGGCAAGTCCACGCTGATGCGCTTGCTCGCTGGCCGTCAAACTGCCGATTCCGGCCGCGTCACCGTGCGCGGCGGCGTCCAGGTCAGCTACCTTGACCAGACGGACGTGCTCGACGGCGATGACACCGTTGGCTTCTCCATTGTGGGTGAGGCTGCCGATCACGAGTGGGCCTCCAACCCCAAGATCCGCGAGATCATGGGCGCGCTGGTGGGCGAGGTGGATTGGCACGCCAACATCCACACGCTCTCCGGTGGCCAGAAGCGCCGCGTGGCGCTGGCCAAGCTGCTCATTGGCGATGACGATGTCATCATGCTCGATGAGCCCACCAACCACCTCGATGTGGAAGGCGTGGCCTGGCTCGCCAAGCACCTCAAGGCGCGCTGGCGTGCCAACGAAGGCGCCTTCGTGGTAGTCACCCACGATCGCTGGTTCCTAGATGAAGTGTGCACCCGTACCTGGGAAGTCCATGACGGCATCGTGGACCCGTTCGACGGCGGATACGCCGCCTATGTTTTGGCCCGCGCGGAACGCGACCGAGCTGCCTCGGTCATGGAATCCAAGCGTGCGCAGCTGGTCAAGAAGGAGCTGGCCTGGCTGCGTCGCGGTGCACCGGCCCGTACGGCTAAGCCCAAGTTCCGTATTGAGGCTGCCAATGAGCTGATCGCGGACGTTCCCGAGCCGCGCGACTCCGTGGCCCTGTCCAAGATGGCCACCGCTCGTCTAGGCAAGGACGTCATCGATCTGGAAAACGTCTCGCTGACGCTGGGCGAGGGCGATTCCGCCAAGAACTTGTTTAACAACATCACCCTGCGCCTGGCGCCGGGGGAGCGGCTGGGACTGGTCGGTGTCAATGGCGCCGGCAAGACCACCTTGCTGCGACTGCTCAACGGTGAGGTCACGCCGTCGTCCGGGAAGATGAAGACCGGCTCAACGGTCAAAACCGCCGTGCTGACGCAGGAAGTGGACGAACTCGATGACGTTCTTTCCATGCGCGTCGTGGAGGTCATTGAGCGGGAGAAGCGCTCCTTTGAAGTGGCTGGCAAGGAAATGAGTGCCGGCCAGCTCGTGGAGCAGCTCGGGTTCACCAAGGAAAAGCAGTGGACCATGGTGAAGGACCTCTCCGGTGGAGAGCGCCGCCGGCTGCAGCTGCTGCGTCTGCTGGTGGGCGAACCCAACGTGCTCATGCTCGATGAGCCCACCAATGATTTGGATACTGACACCTTGGCCGCTGTTGAGGATGTCCTCGACGGCTGGCCGGGCACGCTCGTGGTGGTCTCGCACGATCGCTACTTGCTGGAACGCGTCACCGATCACCAGATGGCATTGCTGGGCGACGGCAAGATCCGCGGCCTGGTCCGGGGCGTTGATGAGTACCTGGAACTGCGCGAAAACGCGGGTCTGTCGCCTTCCTCCTCATCCCCTGCTGCCGTTGCTGCCCCGTCCGGTCCCACCGAGGGCCAGAAGCGCGATGCTCGCAAGGTGCTAAACCGTTTGGAGCGCCAGCTCGGCAAGAACACTGCTGCCAATGCCAAGATCCACGAACAGATGGCCGCGGCCGTGGGCAACTACGACGTCCTCGGTGAGCTGCAGACCAAGCTGGCCAAGCTCTCCACTGAGCGCGAAGGCCTGGAACTGGAGTGGCTGCAAGCTTCCGAGGTCCTCGAGTAAGCGCTTCTGGGTTCGGGCGTGCTGGGTTGGGGCGTGGCTTGGCTTGCTAGCTTGCCTCACCCCACCTCGCCCGCCCCGCTCAGCCACACCTCGCCCGCCCCGCCCTGCCACACCTCGGCGGCCGGCGCTCCGAGCCTTCACTCATACGCACCACTCGTTGTTACTGACGCGTCTAGACACCTCTACGCACAAGTGGCACCCAGTGGTGCGTATGAGTACGGAACAATGAAGCCGCAATGAACACATACGCACAAGTGGCGCCGAGTGGTGCGTATGCGTACAGGGTGCAGCCATTTGAGTCCTCCACAACCTTCTGGCCCTCCATCTCCGTCCCCAAATACGACGACGGGGCTGCCGCCATCGATATTTTTGGCCCACCCTTGATTCATGGACCAGTCAAGGGATACACGTAACAGGGCACTCGAGCGCGCCATGGTAGCCCGCAGCGGTGTCGCGCGGCGCAAGGATCTAGTGGCGGTGGGTTTCACCAGTTGGGATCTGGCACAGGGGCAAACCGCGGAGCTCATTAGCAAGGTCGCACCCGGCTACTATGCATTGCCGAGCGCCGCGCCAGTAGATGTCTGGCTGGCTCAACACCAATCCAGACGCACATGCTTAAGCAAAGTTGCCGATCTAGGGCTTTGGCTATTGACGGAGCCTTCACAAATTCATGTCGCGGCAGCCCATGGGAACCAGATTCCCGGCTGCGTGGTCCACCGGGCCAAAGGCCGCATAACTCTTATGGACGTGCTGCGCCAGTGCGTGCAGTGTGGAAGCGAGTTGGAAGCGCTCGTGGTACTCGAATCAGCGGTTGTTAAGAAGAAGTGCACCGTCGCTGAGCTACGCCGCGAGTTTGTGCGCCGGCAAGATTCCGCAGGGCGTGCCATTGTGGCGATGATTGATCCGCAGTCCATGTCCATCGCTGAAACGTGCGGGCGTTATCACTTGACGAGGGCGGGCTACAACGTCCAAGGACAGGCTTTTATCCGCGGAGCCGGTCATCTGGACCTGTTGGTCGATGGTGTTCTGGGGATCGAGACGGATGGCGAAAAATATCACAATGATTCCAAGCAATGGAAAGAGGATCTGCGCAAGGACACCATGTACGTCCTTGAAGGGATATGGCGATTGAGAATTCCAGCAGCAGTAGTGATGTACCAGCCAGAACTCATGCTCAGCTGGATAAAACAGGCCATGGCGATGATCGCTGCGAAGTGAAATACCAAGTGCCACAGTGTGAGCTTTGACACCTCGCAACGCAAATTAGCGCCGTGTCACGCCTCTCAACTCGCGCAACATGCCATGGCCGTGGCACACTGTATTCTCGTGAGCTTCCAGCGGGAGCAGGTCGCTCATGGTCCGCTCTGGTGTAACGGCAGCACCCCAGCCTTTGGAGCTGTGGAGTACAGGTTCGAATCCTGTGGGCGGAACCACCTTCCAAACGGTCAGTCCTGACGGCCGGGCAGGTTCCATGAGCAGGTACCATGGAGTTGTTTCCCATTGCGTACGTTTGACATCGGACTAGGGTCCGGGCAGGAGCGCCACTTAGTGAGCCCCCAAGACATCACCAGCAACAATCCAGCGGCTGTCATAGTCCTCGCTGCAGGCGCTGGAACTCGAATGAAGTCACGAACCCCCAAAATTCTTCACACCATCGGTGGTATTTCCATGGTGGGCCACGCACTTGCGGCGGCCAAGGGGCTCAATCCGGCGAAGCTGGCGGTGGTGGTGCGGCACGAGCGCGATCTCGTCGCAGCCCACATCGAAGCGCTGGATAACACCGCGGACCTTGTCGATCAAGATGACGTCCCAGGCACCGGCCGCGCCGTCCAGCAGGCACTTGAGGCACTCGATTCCCAGGGCCTTCTTGAGGGCACCGTGGTTGTCACGTACGGCGACGTTCCGCTGCTGACCACCGAGCTGCTGGCTGAACTGGTCGCTACTCACAACGCCGATTCCAACGCCGTCACCGTCCTGACCGCCGTCCTTGATGACGCAGCCGGGTATGGCCGCATCCTGCGCGACGCCAGCGATGGCACCGTGCTGGGGATCCGCGAGCACAAGGATGCCACCGACGAAGAGCGCGCCATCCGTGAGATCAACTCCGGCATCTACGCCTTCGACGCCGCCGTCTTGCGCACCGCTCTGCAGAGCGTCACCACGGATAATAACCAGGGCGAGATGTACCTCACCGATGTTCTTTCCCTGGCCAGGAACGACGGCGGCCGGGTCGCCGCAGTCTCCACGTCCGACCGCTGGCAGGTTGAAGGCGCCAACGATCGCGTCCAGCTGGCAGCGCTCGGCACCGAACACAACCGCCGCATCGTTGAAGGTTGGATGCGCGCTGGTGTGAGCATCATCGACCCCGCCACCACCTGGATCGACTCCACGGTGAAACTGGCCGAAGACGTCACCATCTTGCCCGGCACCCAACTGCACGGCACTACGACAGTGGCGCGTGACGCCGTCGTTGGTCCCGATTCCACACTGACGGATGTGCAGATTGCCGAAGGTGCGCAAGTGACGCGCACCCACGGTACCGGCGCCATCATCGGCGAAGGCGCGCACGTTGGCCCGTTCACCTATCTGCGTCCGGGCACCGTTTTGGGTGCAGACGGCAAGATTGGCGCGTTCTACGAAACCAAGAACGTAACGATCGGCCGCGGCTCCAAGTTGAGCCACCTGGGGTACGCCGGCGACGCCGAAATTGGTGAAGATACCAACATCGGCTGTGGCAATATCACCGCCAACTTCGACGGCGTGAACAAGCACCGCACGGTCATTGGATCGGGCGTACGGACAGGCTCGAACACTGTCTTCGTGGCGCCAGTGACAGTGGGGGACGGTGCCTTCACGGGGGCCGGCGCTATTGTCCGCAAGGACGTTCCGGCTGGCGCGCTGACTTTGACAGTGGCACCACAGCGCAACGCCGAGGGCTGGACCTCCGAGCACCGCCCGGGCAGCATCTCCGCGCAAGCCGCGGAAAATGCGGCCAACTAAAACTTCTCACCAACCCCACCTCTGCGAGAAAGTAAATCATGAGCGAACTAAGTCATAACGTCGACAGGAAACTGGTTCTGGCAACCGGCCGGGCACACCCGGAGCTGGCCGAGGAAGTGGCGCGCTGCCTGGACACCGAGTTGCTGCCAATGTCGGCGTACGACTTCGCCAATGGCGAGATCTACGTTCGCTCGGGGGAGAGCGTGCGCGGCAAGGAAGTGTTCATCATTCAGGCGCATCCGGCTCCGTTGAACAACTGGTTGATGGAGCAGCTGATCATGGTTGACTCCATGAAGCGCGCCTCGGCCGCCGCGATTACCGTGGTTGCCCCGTTCTACCCGTACTCCCGTCAGGACAAGAAGGGCCGTGGCCGCGAGCCGATCTCGGCCCGTCTGGTGGCCGATCTGTACAAGACCGCTGGCGCGGATCGCATCATGAGCGTTGACTTGCACACCGCGCAGATTCAGGGTTTCTTCGACGGCCCGGTGGATCACTTGTTCGCTATCCCGCTGTTGGCTGAACACATCCGCAGCATTGTGGGCGACGACGAAGTTACCGTTGTTTCCCCTGACACCGGTCGCGTGCGTGTTGCTGAGCAGTGGGCCGAGCGTTTGGGTGGCGCCCCGTTGGCTTTCGTGCACAAGTCGCGCGACTTGACGGTTCCCAACAAGGCCGTTTCCAAGACCGTTGTGGGACAGGTCGAAGGACGTACCTGCGTACTCATTGATGACATGATCGACACCGGTGGAACCATCGCCGGCGCCGTCCGCGTCCTCAAAGACGCCGGCGCCAAGGACGTCATTATCGCCGCCACGCACGCCGTGTTCTCCGATCCCGCCGCCGAGCGCCTCGCCAACTGTGGCGCCCGTGAAGTGGTTGTCACCAACACACTGCCAATCCCGGAAGAGAAGCGCTTTCCGACCTTGACGGTGCTCTCCATTGCACCCCTGTTGGCCCGCGCCATCAAGGAAGTCTTCGAGGACGGTTCGGTCACTTCACTGTTCGACGGCGACGCCTAAGCTTCGCTTACCTGGTAACTGGTAACTGGTACCTGTTGCTCGAGCTCGCTTCCTTGAAGGTATTTGAGCTTGTTTGAGCTTGCTAAGACCCGCGAACGGTCGCGTCCCCACTCGGGGAGGCGGCCGTTGGCGTTTTTACCACCGTGGGGCCCGTAGTTTTAGCATTGCCCGTCCTTGGAGTGGCGTACGCGCGTGTCTGATTTCCCCGCCCGCGCCGTCTGGTGTGCCATATACGCGCGTGCCTGCTTTTCCCCGCCCGCACCGTCTGGTTTGCCACTTACTGCGTTTGCCTGTTTTCCCCGCCCGCGCCTATCCCATATGCGCGGGACTGATGCTGTGCCCAGCGCATAATCTCCCCGGCTCTGGACTGGGCGCGGGCTCGGCGCATAAGAGCACTCGAGTGACAATATGCGCTGGATTCGCGTGCGAGTTTGGTGCATATAGTCAACGTACTTTCCTCCACAGCGGCCGCCCGAGCTGAGCCATCCACAATCACGACGGCGGGGCTGCCGCGGCTGTAGTTGCGTGGGCACACTAGGGTGCATGACACTCTCAGATGCAGTAAAGAACCGCTCTGTAGCGGATGAAGTTGCTAGGTACGGCAAGGTCGCTAGAAGGAAAGACTTGCTGGCGAGGGGATGTACGCCGTGGAGTCTGAAGCAGGCCGTGGGAGCAGGGACCATCAGCCAAGTTAGCCGCGGCTATTACGCGCTACCGGATGCTGACCCGTTGGATATTCATCTCGCCCGCTATCAGGCACGGCGAACATGTTTTACTAAGGCCGAGCAGCTCGGGTTGTGGATAATCGTGCGTCCACTCTTGCCGCACGTTGCCGCAGCACATGGCAGGCCAATTTCTGGGTGTGTGGTCCACAAAGTCAGCGGATCGCAGACATTGATGGACATCCTGCGTCAGTGCGTCAAGTGTGGCTCCGAAGTGCAGGCTCTGGCGGTCATGGAATCGGCAGTGGTACTCAAGCAGTGCACCATCCTTGAGCTCCGGGCAGAGTTCACCAAGCGAGAGGACTCGGGGGCAAGAGTCATCATTGACATGATTGACCCCCAATCCATGTCCATCGTTGAAACAGTGGCCAGGTACTACCTGCGCGAGGCTGGGTTCAATGTTCAAGGCCAGTTCTATGTCAAAGGTGTTGGCAACTTAGATCTCTTGGTTGAAGGCCTTTTGGGTGTGGAAACAGACGGCGAGAGATACCACAACACAGAGACTGGATGGGCAGAGGATCTGCGACGCGACAACCTGCTGGTGATCAAAGGCGTATGGTGCTTGCGCATACCAGCCAAGATGGTGCTGGGGAATCCGGATGTCATGGTGAAATGGGTTCGCGAGGCGTTAGTGATGATCAGTTCTGCGCCACACTAAGGAGTAATTTGGCGCATAGGATTACTCAACTTCTGGCATGCGCCACACTGCGAGTGAACTGGGCGCATCGTGGCACCAGCGCAAAACTGGCCACGGGTTCAGCGTATAACGGAAGTTCGGCGCATAACGGAAGCTCGGCGCCCGCGCTACACACAACAGCGCTACACACAACAGCCCCACGCACAACAGCAAAACAGCCCCCCGCACAAACCCGCAACGGAACAGCACCCAAGTAATCCCGGTCCTGTCAGTCTGCTAAACTTGTCCAGTAAACCTTGGCGAGGGACGCTTGAACAGCGTCCGTGATCGACTGGGTCCCACAGCTCCTGGCATTCATGTTGCGGCTTGTGTTGACCTGTTTAGTCCACGCCCACCATGAATAAGGAGCATTTTTTATGTCAGATTTGAACCTCATCGGCGAAACCCGCAGCGAATTCGGCAAGGGCGCGGCACGCCGCATCCGCCGTGCCAAGCAGATCCCTGCTGTTATCTACGGCCACGGCGCAGCCCCCCTGCACTTGGTTCTGCCGGAGCGCGAGACCGTTCGCGCCATCCGCGGTGCTAACGCTCTGCTGACCATCACCATCGACGGCGAAAAGCACCTCGCCTTGGTCAAGGACGTCCAGCGCGACCCCGTACTGCAGATCGTCGAGCACATCGACCTGTTGACCGTTCAGAAGGGTGAGCAGGTCATCGTTGATGTTCCCGTGCACCTCGTTGGCGAGCCTGCTCCCTCCGTCGTTGTCAACCAGGAAGAAATGACCGTCAGCCTTTCCGCTGATGCAACCGACGTTCCTGTCCGCGTGGAGTTCGACATCACCGGTCGCGCCGCTAACGATCACCTCCACGCTTCTGACCTGGTTCTGCCCAAGGGCTCCACTCTGGTCAACGAGGGCACGCTGTTGATCGCTCACTTCGCTGAGCCGGCTGCTGTTGCTGAAGCTGAAACCGAAGCTGCTGCTGAGTAATTAGCGCCACTTATGAGTGAAACTTGGCTTGTAGTCGGGCTCGGGAATCCCGGGCCCGGCTACAGCCGTAACAGGCACAATATTGGTTACATGGTGGTTGAGGAACTTGCCTCCCGCCTTGGAGCCACTTTCAAGACCCATAAAGCTAAGGCTTTGGTGGCCACAGGCCGTCTGGACATGGGCGGACATAAGCTGATCTTGGCCAAACCCACCGTCTTCATGAACCTCAATGGAGGTCCGACGGCGGCACTCGCCAAGTTCTATAACCTCCCCGCCGCGAATGTCATCGCCGTGCACGACGAAATTGATATCCCCTTTGACACCGTGAAAGTCAAAATTGGTGGCGGTGAAGGTGGGCACAACGGTCTGCGCGATATTACCCGAACCTTGGGCACCAAAGATTATTACCGAGTGCGCGCTGGAGTTGGCCGCCCGCCTGGCCGAGCGGATGCCGCCAGTCACGTGCTCCGTGATTTCTCCACAGCAGAGAATAAAACACTGCCTTTCCTCATCGACAGCGCTGCCGATGCGGTAGAACTGTTGGTGACCAGCGGCATGGCTGCGGCGCAGGAGAAGTTCAGCTAGCTATTTGGCTAGTCAAAACAGTTCAATTTGTCCTTATGGACTGTTATGCTCTCTTTGAGGCGGCCAAGTATCTCTGTGGGAATGTCGGCCGTAGGACAAACGGGGTCTCGACATGACAACTTACTACAATGTCGCTGCTGGAAAATGGACGAAACCTGCGGCATTGGGGACATTCGAAGCCATGGGAGCGGCTGACAGGAAGTTCTGGTCTTCTTTCGTTAGACAAGCGGAAATAGACCGAACTGTCCTTGCCCTCAACAACCATGGGACTTATGGAGTCGCAGTTGTGGGCCCCTGGGGTGTTGGCAAGACTACCCTTGGCCGTGCGGTCGAAAAAACACTGGCGCCCACCACTCACATTGAACGTATATTCGGCTCTTCGGCCGAAACTCTCATCCCATACGGCCCGCTGTCCCTGCTGATGGCGCGGCTCCCCGCCACTGCGCTAGAAACACCCACAGGCGTGATTCGCGGCATTGATGAACTTATCCGAACGGACGCGGCTGGCCGTGACGTGCTGTTGATTGTGGATGATCTTCCGGGTATGGACTTTTTAACAGTGGGTGTTGTGATGCACCTGCTCCTGGGCGGAACGGCCAAGGTGCTGGTTATGGCCCGTGACACCGCCGATCTCCCCGAAGACTTGGCGTGGTTAGCCAAGGACGGGCAACTCGGTGAGATCCGGCTGGACTATTTCAGTTTGGCCGAAGTAGGGGAGCTGATCGCCAAGGCGACCGGGACCTTTGTGTCCCAAACGGCAGTGACGGCTTTGCATGAAGCAAGCAATGGAATTCCGCTGGTTCTCCAAGCTTTGTTCCGCGAACAGGTGGCCAAGGGAAGCATTGTTAAACACCTGGGTGGTTGGGTTGTGAAGGACACTATCAATGTGGACTCCACCAGCGCCTTGGCCGAAATTCTGAGTTCTCGGCTGTCACGGGAGGATGCTGCCGTGCGCCTTGGGGTGGAGAAGATGTCACTGCTTGGCAATGCGCCCCTGCAAGTGGCCATCTCAGCTTTGGGGCAGGAGACTCTATGGCAACTTGAGGAGCGTGGATTCGTTGAGATTTCTACCGAGGGGCGCCATCGAGCCTTCCTTGCCGAGCAATATGTTGGGGACATTGTTCGCAGCGGACTGAGCCAAGACCGGATGGCTGAACTCTTTGCGGAGATGGCATTGACCCTCGATCAGGAGCTGGAATCCCTCGATAGTAGGGAAACCATGTCGCTGGCCGCCTGGACGCTCGACGCCGGAATGGTCCTGGACCCGAGATTTGCCTTGGCCGCGGCACTGAACGCATTGCGGGGTTTCGATCCAGTTTTAGCTCTGCGCTGCGCCGAGCAGGTTCCCATAAATCACCGGCTGTGGGTCAAATCAGTGCAGGCCCGCAGTGCTGCCTACCAACTGTTGGCTGAGTATGGGGGAGCCGTTGCTGTCCTTGATGCCGTGCCCGCCGCCCGCATTTCGGAGCTGTCTATTGAAGATTTTGGGGCGTGGGTGTTGGCATGCACTGGCGCGTTGCTGTGGGTGCCCGACGGCGCCCGGCGAACCCAGGATCTGTTGACCGCGGCGCAGGCACATCTAGTGGCAGAGGGCCGCAGTGCTCTGGCTGCAGACGAGCGGCAGGGACGAACACTTTTGAATCTGGCCCGCTTCGAATACTTGGTCCACCAGGGTGAGTTCGCTGCCGTGATCCCGGAGCTGGAAGCGGCAGAGAGTGAGGCCGACGCTGACTATCGTCTTAATTGCGCGTGCCTACTGGTTCCTGCCCTAGCAGTGGTAGGCCGTGAGCTGGATGCAATTGCGCTGGCACAACGCATCGAGACGGACACTGTAGCGCTTGGGGTGACACCACTTTTCAGTGACTACTACCGTAATGGCAAGGTGATCGCCCAGATTTGGAGCGGGCAATGGATGGACTGCGTTGCGATGTTGCAAGATGAAATTGAAGGCATCCGGCACCCCATTCCCTACCGCGGCGGCTTGATCGAGCTCAACCTTGGCTTGGCACATGCTTTTGCCGGCCGCGGGGCCGAGGCTGTGCAGGTGCTCATGTCTGCGGCTGCCCAACTCGAAGCACGCAACAGTGACAACGCCTTGGGTCTGGCCTATGCCGCGCTGGCCTTTTGTCACGCGCAAGTCAACAATGAACAGGACGCAAGAAGCTGGCTGGCACTGGCGCAATCTGTCCCGTGGCCCACCCTGTGGACTAACCAAGCCATGCAGGATTTCTTCATACTTCTGGCGCTGCGCTGGCTCGATGACCCGCGGGCAACCGAACAAATGCATATCTCAGTTCTCGTTGACATCGACAAGGGGCGTTTTGCGATGGCGTCCATGTCACTGTTCGCTGCAACTATCCAAGCGAGTGACAAGGAATACGCGCTGCTGGAGGAAGTTTCCTTGCGCCGCCAAGGACCTATGGCAACCTTTCTGGTGATGGTGGCTCGTAGTTGCCGCACCCGTGATGCTGAAACGGCGCTGGAAGCTGCGCATATTGCCCAGACACTGAAGCTCGATGCCGTCGAATCCCGGTGCGCGGTGCTCGCCTTGAACTTCGCTAGGGACGCGGGAAAAAACTCCTTGGCCAGACTGGCATCGCAGCGTCTGGAACGGCTCCACAAGAACGTGCCCAAAATGCCCTTCCAACCCCAAAATGCGGGAGTCAAACTCACTCAGCGGGAAATTCAGGTGGCGAAGCTGGCCAAACGCGGGCTCGGCAACCTCGCCATTGCGGATAAAATCGGCGTTTCCGTCAGGACCGTGGAAGGCCACCTTTATCAGTTGTACAGCAAGCTGGGCATCACTACCCGGCAAGAGCTTGCAGAAGACGAGGAATTTTAGGCCATGGCAGAGAATTCCGGAAGCCACCGCGAGCAGGGTGGCCTGACACTAGGCACGCCATTTTGCCGGCAGGCGGAACTGGAAGAAATAACCAACCAGCTGGATCGTTCCGGTTGCAGTGCCATCTTTTTGAGCAGTGAAATGGGCATGGGCACCACCTCCTTGTTGCGTGAACTGGCTAAAGTAACCTCCTCTCACGCAGCCGTGATTTCACTGCAGGGAACGCCGTCGTTGGCATCTATACCTTTTGGTATTCTGGCTCCCTTTCTGCGCCGTACCTCGAATGCGTTTGTAGAGTCTCACGTTGATGCCATCAGGAAAACTCTTGCTCTTTTGGACGAGCAAGAGGCAAAACTGCGGACAGAGCTGGGCAACGATGTTCGGCTTGGCAAGCCTTTGCTGATCATCGACGAATCCGGTTACATCGACAGGGCCACAGCTGAGGTGGTGGCCAACCTCGCGCAGGCGAAAAAAATTCAGGTGGTTATTGCCCACCGCGCTGGACATGACCCGGTCAGTCCCTTGCCTCAACTCTGGGACGCTGGTTTAGCTGAAAGGTTCCACCTGCGGGCCCTGACGCGTGCGGAGGGGCACGCGTTTTGCGCCCAGTTGCTGGGTGGAGCACCCACGGCCAACACCGGCTGGTACTTTTGGAACACGGCTGCCGGGAACCCGCTACTCATGAAGTTAGTCATGGACGATGCCTTGGCCAGCGGTAAGCTGCACCGCAAAAATGGTTTGTGGGTGATGGATATTGCGTCGGTGCCGGCCGGACACCAACTGCAGTCCGTGGTCAGGGAGCAACTGCGCGGGTTGTCCCCGGTGGCACTGAAAACCCTTAACCTTGTGGCTTTGAGCGAACCTGTTGGTGCCGAACTCGTCAGCAGGCTGATGGGAGTGGACGCGTTGGCAGAACTTTTTGAACGCCATCTGCTCCAGAAAACCCTCGATGGAAGCAAACTGTTGAGGCTGATTAACCCGGTCTACGGTGAGGTGATTCGCGAAATGGTGCCGCGTGCCCAGAGCCGCATGTTGCACAGCCGGCTCATCAATGAACTCGGGATGGATTCCACCACACCAGAGTCCGCCCTGAGAATGGTCATTTGGACCCTGGAAAGCGGGCTTCAGGTGCCCGATGAAGACCTGATGAAGGCCGCCATTTTTGCCTGCAAACTCTATGAGACTGAGGTAGCCTTGCGGCTGGCCGAGGAGATCACTGACGCACAGAACCACGGCAGGGCTCACGCCATTAAGGCACGGGCTCGGTTCAACGCGGGTGAGTACACGGCCGCTGCGGCATTATTGGAGAATATGCCGGAGAACGCCGCCAGCGTCTCAGAACTGATGTTTGGTGGGCTGCTGCGGGCGGCCACAAAGTCGGCGCTGGGGCTAGCGCCGGACACCATCCATGAGGATGCCACCATCTTGCGGCTGCACGCAGATCGGCTCGCCGGCAGCGATCCGGAGAATGCCCAGGACATCCTGTTGCGGGCTGGGGAACGGGCCGACATTATTGACTTGATGGCTCATTCCAGGGCTGGGGAATACCAGAAGATGCAGCCGCACATACAGAGTGTGCTCAGCAGAACTACCGGAACCGATGACGTGGATCATTTGTGTAATCGTTCTATGGCATTGGCGCTGGATGCCGAAAGGCTCAGCGCGCTGGGCCAACCTGTTGCCGCATTGACGCGGGCCATGGCAGCGTTCTCCATTGTCCAGGACGAGGATCATGACGTGTACTTCGTGCCGGAGATGATCATCACCCGGGCGCAGATTGCCTCCTTGACGGCCGGGCATTGGGACGATGCTGAGCAACTTATGCAGTCCCTTGCCGTCGACGTTGGTAAGGCCACTATTTCCTTTGGCGGCAGTGTTGGTGCTGCCCGCGGAATGATGCTGCTGCGTCAGGGCCATACGGCTGCCGCGTTGGAGCTGCTGCTGGAGGGGCGCGATGCTCTGGCACACAGCGATCCACAGCAGCTCTTTGGCTTTTGCTCGGCAATGGCTGCGTATGCGGCTGCTAAGTCGGGTCGCCGCGATACTGCGCGGGAGCTGGTTGGGCAGTACTCGGAGGATACGGGCATGTTCATCGTGGTAGCCCATGAGCGAGCTTTCATTGCTGCGGCACGGGAGTACTTGGATGGCGACGGTTCCGGTATTGCTGAGCTTTCTAGCATTGCTGATGATCTCTGTGCACGTGGTCATTTCACGGCGGAGCTCAATGCGCTGGCTTTGTTGATGGAGTTCGAACCGAGCAAAGCTCGACGCCGAATCTTGGCTGTCGCGGCAAAAGTGGAGGGCCGCTGGGCTGCTGGGTTGGCCTCCTACGCCGAGGCTCTGGAACAAAGAAGCGCTCCGGTGCTGGTGACCGTGGGCGAACAACTTTTAGAAGCACAGATGTACCAACACGCTGAGAGAATCATCCACTTCGCTGGAATGCTCCTGGAAAACCATACGAAGGATCACATCTGGGGAATGGTTCGAGATCTGCACTTCCGAGTGGAGCACGAACTTGGACGGGATCAGGGCGGCGAAGACGGGGTCCATCGTTTTCCCCAGAGTGCCGTGAAGCCTGGAAAGAACTTAACTCGGCGTGAGCTGGAAATTTCACACATGGCGGCACAAGGGTTCTCAGATAGGCACATTGCCGATGAGCTGCAGGTTTCCGTTCGAACGGTTGAAGGGCACCTCTATCGGTGCTACGTAAAACTGGGCATTGCTGCACGCAGCGAACTGGCCGAGATATTACTTGGCTAGGCGGCGGTGGGGCAATTCTGTGCATCCGGTAAGTAATCGTACTTTGTGACCACCTAGGCGATCACGTACATACAAGTAGGAAAACACCCGGCAAACCCGCATAACTGCGTATACCTGCTTACTACTTGCTTCAAAAAAACTCGTGCTTAGAGTACCCGCCACTCGTGCTAATGAACTGATGTATTCATACGCTGGAGTCAGGGAAAAGAGGACGCCTGTTCCGGCATGCCTCTGTCGTAGGTCTCGCGTAAGGGTCTCTCGCATGTCACAGTTACTGTCTGTCCGGGAAAAAGCAACACAGAACCAATCGGGTTGGGGATTCGACAGCCGACCAATTCGGGCAGCCGAGGACAGCGGTGCTGTCAACCGGATTGACACGGTGATGGAAATTCTTCGCCGATCTGACGGCTGTGGGGTGGTACTCGCGGGAGAATTTGGGGTAGGTAAAACCCATCTGCTGCGCGAAGCACAGTTGCTTGCAGCAGAGGAGTCGTATGTGGTCTCGCTGCGCTGCAGTTCCGGATTGGCGCGTGTAAAACTCGGCGCGCTGAGCCCGTTGTTAGGTGATGTCTCGGAAACTTATCTTGAGAGCCTGCACTTGGTTACACGCACTGTCACCAAATTGCTGTTAGCCGCGGCGGCCGGCAAACCCATTGTCTTATTCATAGACAATGTTCAGAACCTCGACGATGAGAGTGCACTTGTTGTGGCTCAGCTGGCAGTAAATAGGACAGTCTCGCTGGCTCTGGCTTGCAGTTCTCTCGCACAAACGCCGACCGAAATAATCAGCCTCTGGCGCGACGGGATGATTCACCGGCTAGATCTTTTGCCCCTGACTGAATCGGAAGCTCCTGGATGGTTGGAAGAAAGTCTCGGAGGCCAGGTATCGATGGCCGCAGCTCAGGCGCTGTGGCGGATTGGTGGTGGCAATCCCCGTTTTATGTCTGCGCTTGTTCAAGAGCAAATAGAGGCAGGGACACTCCTGAATCGCGACGGCGTGTGGGTTGTCACGGGCGCAGAGCTGGTCTGCGGGAACAGTTGCATTGACTCAGTCATGACAGCCGTGGGTGCACTGTGTGCAGAGGAACAATTGGTGGCAGAGATGCTTGCGGTTTCCGGTGGGATGGCACTGAACCACCTGATGGGGATTTGCAGTGCGGTGGCCGTCGATGCACTCCAAAAACGTGGATATTTGAGGATTTCTCAGGCCGAGCAAGTAACCGTGCGGCTGGCGACGCCTCTTATGGAAGAGGTATTGCGCAACCGTGTCCCTGTCGGTCGGAGCCGCGAGTTGCGGCAATGGGCTATAGGAGAAGACACTGATCCTGCCAGGAGCGGCATCGCCGCCTATCGTCTCGCCAGTTGGACAACGGAGTGCGGGATGGAGCTCGAACCGCGTCAGGCATTGCTGGCAGCACGGGAAGCCACCAACGAAGGGCATCCCACTCTGGGCCTGAGGATTCTGACCACACAATCTCGCCGTCTATCCACGACTGCTGCAGGACTTGAAACGGCTAGGGCGCTCATGGCGAAAGGTGAGCATCTCAGTGCTGAGAGGCTGATGAGCAGCCCTTTGCTTGACGACACCAACCTTGATATTGCCACGTGGTTGGAAGTCAGGCTAATGCGTAGTTCTCTAGCCCGCATACAGCCGCAGACCGGTGTTGATGCACGAACCCTCCTCGATGAGGTGGCTGCGCGTCTTTTTGATCTAACCCAAGCTAACGGTGGCAATGACCCGCTTGATGAGGTCCCGGAGTTGCGTGAGGAACTGGCGCTGGTCATGGCGCAACAAGCACTACACGAAGGTAAATATAGGGAACCGGAAGTGGTCCTTGAGAATCTGCACGGTTCTGCTCGGCAACCACGGGTCCGCTATATGGCAACCCTAGCGTTGATCGAGGTGAAGGCCCTCACCGGAAAGGCGCACAGTGCGGCGACTCTTGCTGAAGGGTTGAATAATTCTGCGGAATTCAACGCCGATATCGTTCCCTTGCGTGGCGCGCCGTTGACGATGGCCGTCGCCGCATCGATTTTGGCCGAACTGACGGGCCATCGCATGGCGAGAACATCGACGGGAACATTCGTGGGTGCTCGCGTTGCAGGCTTCAGCGAACTGGCCGAAGGTGTGGCAGCAACGTTTGGTGGCCACGCCGATGCAGCCTTGAATCGACTAATCCCGGCCACCAGCCAACTCGAGCAACTGTCAGAGCCTGCTGCGGTCCGCTTGGGTTACGCCGCTGCGGCCTATGCCTACACACTCAAGGGCGACGACGAAGCGGCGTTAGTTTCGCTAAGCCGCAGTGAAAGCAAAGCTACTTCCACCAGCAGGCTCATGAACACTGTTTGCTCATACTTTCAGGTACTTGCCTCGGCCGAGCTGGCATCTAAGGAGAAGGCGCTCATTGAGCTTTTCGCGCTTGCAGATGAGGAAAAGCGGTTTGGGTGCAGCTCAGTGGAGTTGCTCTTTGTTGCTGCCGCCGTCCGCCTGGGAACTCTCACCGCAGCACGCCGAATGGTGGATCTGGCGGATGCTGTCCAAGGGCAACTGGCCGCAATCTATGCTGGTTTCGGCCGTGGACTGGGTGAGCAAGACACCACCCAATTGTTGGCTATGGCCGAGTTGGCAGCCGCCTACGAGGAAGACCTGTTGTCACGAGATATTGCCCGGACAGCGTTGCGTATTGCCAAGGAATGCGCCGATAAGAATGCCATTCGTCAGGCGCAGCATATTATCCGGGCCGGGGTTGCTAAATTGGGGAAGGTAAAAGTAACGGCCGAAGATGGGCAGGTGCTTACTAGCAGGGAGCAAGAAATCGCCGTTCAGGCCGCCGGTGGCGTCAGCAACAAGTCAATCGCAGCGAAAATGCATATTTCTGTCCGGACTGTGGAGGGCCACCTCTATCAGATCTACTCCAAGCTGCAGGTCAGCTCACGGACCGAACTCAAAGAAACGATCAGTTAGCCTGCCACTGGGCTGGCCTGATGGAGGACCTGGCGCTGCGTGTGGTTCTGGTTTTGGGTAACGGAGAGTTGCTGGTTATCCATACCACTAAGAACAGCATCCACGGCGTCCTTGAGGCAAAGGACGCCCAGATCTAGTCGCAGGTCTGCGTCTATGGGTACTTCGTAGGGTGCACTGACACCCGTAAAGTCAGGCAGTTCGCCACGCCTGGCCTTCGCGTAGAGACCCTTTCGGTCGCGTGATTCACACACATCCAAGGATGTCGAAACATGAACCAGAAGGTACTGGCCAACAGCTTCTGCCATGGCACGCACCTCCGATCGGGTCTGTTCATAAGGGGCGATCGGAGCACAGATGGCGAGCCCACCGGCCTCAGAGATGCGTGCAGCAACCCAGCCCAGCCGTCGAATATTCTCGTCTCTGGCCAGTCTGGAGAATCCGAGATGGGGGGAGAGTATTCGGCGGACGTCATCGCCGTCGAGCAAGGCCACATGGCGTTGTTCCCTTCGCTGCAGGGCTGCCGTTAGTTCTCGGGCCAAGGTCGATTTGCCGGAACCGGACAGCCCGGTCAAAAAGATCACGGTACCGTGAGGATCCTTGGCACGGCGTTCGGATGAGAGCACCTGCCCGGAGAAGTGGGTGAAGTCCAACACGGTTCCCGCGCCAAGATTTTCCAGCACCGAAGTGTATAGGGCCATCCCTCTGGCATTCAGGAGGGGCTCAATGCCGGGCAGTACCAGAAGACCGACCCGCGCGTTTGGTACTTCGGCGGCGAAGAGCACCAGTTCATCCACCAGTGCTGTCACCGTGTAGTCGCCGTGAGGTTGGGAACCACACACTGCTAGCAGCAGCAACTGAGCGTGTTGATCATGTGCCCTCATCATGGCCAAAGCAACTTCTGAGCTCTGCGGCACAGTCGAAAAGAGGACTGCGATGGTATTCGTGCCGCCTCCTTCATCCAGTGGGGCGAGGAGCCGGAGGGGACGGTAGGGGGGATGCTCGGCCGCGCGTACCTGTGACAAACTCCCGCTTGCGTAAACTAGTGCGCCGGATTGCTCGAGCCCGGTGACGTCCATCCGCACCAGAGGTGTGCCGTCCGGGTCAGCAATCAGGAGTGCACCACACCTCCGAACAGCCTCGGCGGTGTCCGGTGCAATCTCTAAAGTGAAAGCCGCCGGCCAACTGCTGGGGACATCGTTGGGCAGGCAATAGCCGTGTGCTGGGCTGAACAGCCCGCCCACTAGTAGCTCCATTTCGTCCAAGGCGGGGCCACTGAGTACTACCAGTGGCAGGCTTTGTGCAGGCTTCAGCTCAGAGATCATTGATCTTCACATTCTGTTCGGTGGGTACCGTCTGCTGTGTTGCCAGCGACTTACGGCGTCGGCTTTCTGTGCTGGCCAGTGCAGGAAGGCCATGGTGTCGACGGATCAACATCCACACTGCAGGGGCCAGTAAAAGCGTCGCCAGCAGAGCCAGCCCAGTAGTCAGATCGGGCAGGCCCAGCATTTTTAGGCCGGACGCCAACAGGACGAAGGCCAGCGCACGGCGGACAAAACCTCCGTCGAGCCTGCTGGAGAGCTGGGCACCAAGGAAAACTCCCGGGATGCTGCCCAGCAGCAGCGGAATTGTTAGCCCAAAGTCCAGATCTCCGAAGAGCGTGTGGCCTATCGCGGCCGCCATCACCAGAGGGACAGCTTGGAGTAAGTCGGTTCCTACAAGCTGGTTAGTTTTGAGTGCTGGATAAAGCAACATCAGGCCAATGATGATGATCGAACCTGAACCGACGGACGTCATCCCCACGATAACGCCACCGATCACGCCCAAACACAGCGTGGGGATGGGGCGAATGCGCAGGGGAGTGCTGTTGCTAGGTTCGCTCTGTACTCCGGCGCGTCGTCGCTTAACACGTTCATTCATTTTTAGATACGAGCGTACGGAGAGCAAGGTGGCTGATACAAGTAGTGCCACACCAAGCGCCGTCCGGACTCCATGCTCTACACTCTCGGCTGTGCCCAAGCTTTTTAGTATGAGCACCCCGCCGAAGGCCGCTGGTACCGAGCCGATGGCCAGCCACTTGACTAGATCCATGTTGACGGTCTTTTGGCGGAAGTGGACCCACGAGCCAACTGGTTTCATGACTGCGCTGGCAACAAGGTCCGTGGAGACAGCAGCTAAGGGAGGGACCCCAAAGAGGAGCACCAAGGCCGGTGTCATAAGAGCGCCGCCACCCATCCCGGTGAGCCCCACAATAACCCCAATACAAAACGCGACAACACCTATCCATAGGTCCATGTCCAAGATTGTGCCACTGAGGTGACGATGGGAACATGCGTATTTTTATGTTTGGCTGCGTGCAGGCCTGCCGAAAACACAGTAGTCCGGTAGGGAAAACAAGTAATCGTAACGCTGTTGCCGGATCGATAACTTGCATAACCTAGCGGCAATGTATGTTTTAGCAATTCCGGGATAAGGACACTGATTATGAAACGAATCACCCAAGGAGTGGCAGCGCTGGCGGTTCTGGCATTGCTAGCCGCAACGACAGGCTGCACTCCGGCAGACAGTGCCGAAAATACGGCCGTGGGAGACGGGAACGCCACTGAGATTAGAATTGGATATTTTCCGAATCTGACACACGCTCCAGCCATTGTGGGGATGGAGAAGGGATTCTTTGCCAGCCATCTGGGAGCCACAACCTTGACTCCAACAGTCTTCAACGCGGGGCCGGCCGCTATCGAGTCCCTGTTTTCCGGAGCAGTGGACATGGTTTTTGTCGGGCCGAACCCCACTGTCAACGGATTCGTCAAGAGCCAAGGGACGGCGCTTCGAGTCGTGGCCGGAGCAGTCTCCGGCGGCGCTGGGTTGGTGGTCCGGGCCGGCATCAAGGATGTTGGAGATCTCCGCGGGAAAACAATCGCAACACCACAGTTGGGTAATACCCAAGACGTGGCTCTTCGTTCATGGCTAAAAGCTCAAGGGCTCAATGCCGACACGGAAGGCGGCGGAGATGTCAGCATCATGCCACAGGAAAACTCTTTGGCTCTTCAGTCCTTCCTCAGTGGCACCTTGGATGCTGCTTGGGTTCCTGAACCGTGGCTGACCCGAATGATCCAAGAGGGTAATGGACATCTTCTGGTGAATGAGAAGGATCTCTGGCCAGACGGCAAATTTGTGGTGACCAATCTGGTGGTGAGCACCGAGTTCCTCCAGAAGTATCCGGCGTCGGTGGCAGCGGTGCTGGCTGGTGAACTCGACGCGGTGGAGTTCATTACCGCAGAACCGGCGGAAGCGAAGAAAGTTGTCAATGAGGGGATCGAAAAAATTACCGGCCAACAGATCAAACCCGAGGTCCTTGATGGCGCGTGGAAAAATGTCAGCTTCACCCTTGATCCGCTCTCTGCAAGTTTGGCCAAAGGGGCGGCAAACGCTGCCGCTGTCGGGTTCATTGACACCTTCGATTTAACGGGGCTGTATGACTTAGCACCCCTGAACACGCTTCTGAAGGCGCGCGGACTCAAGGAGGTGCCGGTACCATGACCACTCAGGAATCAGTGGTCAAGGTGGGATCCACACTGCAATCGGCCGCGGTGGATATCAAGGGTGTCAGCAAGTATTACCACCGGAAGAACCAAAAGATCTGGGCCCTAGAAAATGTGAATCTTCAAGTGGAGCCCGGTCAGTTCGTGTGTCTGCTGGGGCGTTCGGGCTGCGGAAAGTCAACGCTGTTGAATCTGGTTGCAGGACTTGACGTCCCTAGCCGGGGGACTGTGGATGTCGGTGGACGCCGGGTGGGTGTGATGTTTCAAGACGCCAACCTCTTTCCCTGGCTCACTGTGGCCGGGAACATTGAGTTGGCTCTAAAGCTCTCCAAAGTTCCCAAGCGCGAACATGCGGACAGGGTTGGTGAGTTATTGGAAACGGTTCGGCTCGTTGGTGCGGAAAAGCTCCGTCCCCACGAACTCTCCGGAGGTATGCGGCAACGCGTTGCCTTGGCTAAAACCTTGGCGCAAGATTGCCAGATCTTGTTGATGGACGAGCCATTTGGGGCGTTGGATGCTTTTACCAGAGACGCCATGCACGACGAGATTGAGCGGATTTGGCAAGAACGGAACCTCACGGTTCTGTTCGTTACTCACAATGGGCGCGAAGCTGTCCGCCTAGCTGACAATGTGGTCATTATGGCCACCTCACCAGGGCGAATCGATCTCGAACGGCCCATTGATATTTCCCGCCCCCGAGCCATCGATACCGCTGAGGTGGCGACGGTTGCTGCAACCCTGTCGGCTCACATTCGAAAGCAGACATCATGAAAAACCTGTTGATCACCCAGAAGAGCGATGTAAGCGCGAAAATCGCTGTGGACGCTCCTCCCCGAGACAAGCGGGGGATCCGCTCGCTGCTTCCGCCCTTGATCGCTGTGGTACTGGTCTTGGTGCTCTGGGAAATCATTTACCTTTCCGGTTGGCGTCCGCACTATGTCCTTCCGTCGCCGCTTCAGGTCCTCGGACGGCTCATGTCGCTGTTGGGGGATGGGAAGTTCTGGTCGGGGGTATCCACAACGATGACGCGGGCCGGCGTCGGATTTGGCATATCTGTGCTCATCGGAACGGTGGTGGGGCTCTTAGTTTCCCAGTCGAGGATATTGCGAGAAGCGCTCGGATCCTTGATCACTGGAATGCAGACCATGCCATCGATCGCATGGTTTCCGTTCGCTATTTTGATTTTCGGGTTGACGGAAAATGCGATCCTCTTCGTGGTCTTACTGGGGGCAGCCCCGTCGATCGCCAATGGTCTCATTAGCGGAGTCGATGAGATTCCCCGGCCACTTCTGCGCAACGCCCAATCGATGGGTGCGACGGGGCTGCGCCTCTACAGATATGTGGTTATGCCGGCTTCGCTGCCCGCCTACGTCTCCGGGCTCAAACAGGGCTGGGCCTTCGCCTGGCGAAGTCTGATGGCTGGCGAGCTCCTGGTGATCATCGCCTCACGGCCATCGTTAGGAGCTTCTCTGCAGTTCTTTCGGGAATTCTCCGACACAACCGGATTGATGGCTATCATGATGGTGATACTTCTTGTGGGGATGGGTGTGGACCAAATTTTTACCGCGTTGTCCAAGCAGTTGCAGTTGCGCCGTGGACTGGGCGGAGGCTTGCAGGGCAGGAAAGCGTAGTATGCAGGGCGTCGTCGCCCGGACAAGGAGTTCGCCATGCATGTGACAGCCAAAGCTGATTATGCGTTGCGGGCGGTCATTGAATTGGCCCTCCATGAGGGTTCAATGGTCACCCGCGAAAGGATTGCCGCAGAGCAAGCAATCCCCACAAAATACCTTGAGGCCATTTTGGCCCAGCTGACCCGCAGCGGAATACTCGCGGCCAAGCGAGGTGTCAACGGCGGCTACCTCTTGGGCCGCGCGGCAGCAAAAATATCTGTCGCAGATGTGATTAGAGCCGTCGATGGACCGCTGGCCGGTGTCCGAGGTCAACGGCCTGAGGATGTTGATTACCCGGCCTCCAGCACTGCTTTGAGAGAGGTTTGGATTGCTGCCCGGGCCAGCCTGCGGGCCGTGCTTGAAGCCACCACTGTAGAGGAGATTGCTCACAAGGCGCTCTCGGATGAGGTTGTTGAGCTGCTCCATGGGGCGGGTGCTTGGGAGCGTCGTTAGATCAGCTGCCTAGTGACGGCTGATGACCTGACGAATGCGGTGTAAAGCGATGGGGCCTGTAACGACCCGGTCAAGCTGGGAGAGGGCAGATTCAAGTTTCCGTGCTGCCGCTGCGGGGTCACTTCGCCGTGGCTGGGTGCGCATTTTTGCCGGGTTTGCCAGTGCCAAGGAAAGCTCGCGGAAGAGGTCCTGGGCAGTTTCGACGGCGATGGCCTCGCCATGGTCCGCCATGGTCCTGGTGAACGCAATCTGATGCCCATCCACCACTTCGTGGAGTTCTGGGCGGCGGGGGATAGCAAGCGGAATATGCCCAACTTCTCTCGCGTCGAGAATGGAGCCAGGGCCTCCCTGGACAACAACTACGCTGGCGAGACTGTACAGCTCTAAAAGGTCTTCTCGCGGCATACGAGGAACCCCCGATGCCACAGCGGGCTCCTTGCTGCCTCCATATTGCACCAGGCACGACGGCGGATCGGCTTGGGAGCTGAGCCACTCGTCAATCCAGTCGATTAGACGATCAAATTTGTGATGGTCGGTGCCTAGGGAGACCACCACTTGCGCGGCGTCATGACCTGGCGTGGTGCTCACAGCACGGGCCCAATATTGATGGCGTCCGGATAGTAGCGCAATTGTTCCTCCCACTGAACACAAAAAACATCGGACATTGGATAGCACAGCCGGCCGCTCAGGGTGGGCATGGTGATTCGGTCAAAGCATTCTATGTAGACCGTGTGGATACCGAACAGTCTGGCAAGCAAGAAGAAAGGGACGCTGACGCCGGCGCCGACGGAAACAACTACGTCGGGACGTGATCGTCGAAGGGTGGGCCAAGCCAAAAAAAGGTTGCGGATGGCATTCGGAACGTTCCGCGTGGTCGGGAAATAGCACCATGTCACGTCTTCGCCCACTAGCGCGGCTTCCACTTCTGGCCGCCGGAAAGTTACCCACTGCCGTGTGCAGTCCTTCCACCAGCTCTCCAGTGGCAACAACTGTGCCAAATGGCCCCCTGCGGAAGTAACAAACATGACTTTCATTCAAGCGGTCCTTTCCCTCTGTGAATCGTCCTGCACATCCGGACTGTCACTCGCAAAGGCTCTGAATGCGCGCCGGAAATGCTATGTAGTGGATATCAGCCTAGGATCAGCGTTTGCTTTTGCCACGAGTACTGGTTACTTGAATCAGCGACCGCACTACGCGGTTCACCAGAGTGCTGGCATTTATCTCGAGTGCGGCACTGCCGAGCGCGTAGTTCCACCTGCTGGCAAGTAGTGGGGCTGGAAACTTCGGCTAAAGGTAAGTGATCTCATGACACTTTCCCGTAGTTCTTACCCGTGCCAGGGTGGGCGGACTCTTCCTAGACTTGCCTTAGTCCCTCCTCGGGACAGAGGGTAGAAACACCTGCAGTTGCCGAGGTTCTGGGGCACATCGCAGCCGATGCCCAACCACCAAAAGCACAAAATGGACATCGGCCCCCTAATCGGGAGTCGGTGGCGAATTGTCGTCTGAGACCACGGCATCCCCCAGTCGCCGCCGGCTCCTTCTTCATGTCACGGGCGAGGGATATAGCCAGGGCGGGTACTACCCGGTGCCGGGTTGGGACAAATCGAGTACTGCCTACTCGTGTTCTTACTCTGGATCGTTCCTAGGCTAAGAGTAAATATTGGACCTTGTTGGGGGAATAGACCATGGATGAACCGGAAGCGTCAGAAGTACGTACGATCATTGAACCGTCGAAGCCGCGCCTAGCGGCGGAAATACTGGCAGGCCGCATTCCACGGCCACCTGATACGGGTTCTAGGTATGTTCGATGCTCTCGCTTTGGCGCGGCCCCCCTGTGCGGAGCCGGCGGCGACGGTGCCTTGACTGCTAAAGGCACCTCCCCCAGCCGTCGTCGGCTCCTTTTCTACCCGCCGTTTGGCAGACTCCAGTGCCGGGTCTCGACACTGCGGTCGAAGTAGCCAGCGGTGAGACCTTTTGATTTAGGAGCCAATGACGGCGGCGTTCGGCGGCTGGTGGGCCCATTTACCACAACGTACGGCGATAAAACCACGGCGGAAAAGCAGTTTCCCAAGCGGGATTCGGCACACCATTCGCCTACTCGCGAGCGGTCAGGTGGATCGGCCATCACGTGGGCCAAGCATTACCGGGCCAGATTACGAATAACGGACACGGTGCTTGTCATCATTTCTGTTGTGCTGAGTTCAGGTGTGGTGGCTGAGGGGCTGAACCTTTCGATCTATCGAGTGGTACTTGTAGATTTGGGGATGGCAACGGTGTGGTTGCTCGCCATGTCCCTATGGAAGACACGGGACTCGAGAATTGTTGGTGTCGGTCCTGGCGAGTATAAGCGAGTCATCGCCGCCTGTGGCGGCGCATTTGGTTGGCTGGCAGTGCTATTTCTGCTCAATCAGGCCCAGGGCATGGCAGTGTTATTCCTCGTCACCATGCCCATCGGCACAGTTGCTGTGCTTGCAGGGCGCTGGGGGTGGCGGCACTGGCTGATTCGCCAACGCGAGTTCGGTCATTACCTTTCCCGAGTGATTGTTTTGGGCAACCTTGATGACGTCGATTACGTCGTTGACCAGATCGATAAAAAATCTGGCGCTCTTTACAAAGTGGTTGGCGTTGCCTTGGAAGAGTATTCAGTCGGTACCGAGCTGCGCGTGGGGCGGTCTCAAGTGGCTGTGGTTGCGGGCCTGGAGAACGTCACCGAGGCTGTGGCTCTCTATAACGCCGATGCAGTCATCGTTGCCGGGCAAGTTAACGGCGGTAGCAGTTATCTGCGTGAGCTGGGTTGGAAACTGGAGGAAAGCGCTACCGAGCTCGTGGTGGCCCTGGCTTTGACAAATGTTGCTGGTCCCCGGATTCAGATGCGTCCGGTGGAAGGGCTGCCACTAATGCATGTGGACCTGCCCCAGTTCGCCGGCTATAAGCATTTTTTGAAGCGCTCGGTGGATTTTGTCGGTGCACTGTTTGCGATTCTCCTGTTGAGTCCGCTGCTTGCTGTTCTTGGTTTTCTGATCCGCAGGGACAGCCCTGGACCTATCATCTTCCGTCAGGAGCGTGTGGGCCGCGATGGCAACACTTTCGAAATCTACAAATTCCGCTCTATGAGTGTCGATGCCGAGGAGCGCCTGCTCGAACTGGCCGATCTCAACGAGGGGAGCGGACCGTTGTTTAAACTCCGTGAGGACCCTCGCGTGACCCGTGTCGGCACGTGGATGCGCAAGTTTTCTCTCGATGAACTCCCACAGTTTTTCAATGTCCTCAAGGGGCAGATGTCCTTGGTTGGGCCACGTCCGCCGTTGCCTTCAGAAGTGGCAACTTACGACGGCACAACGAGCCGCCGTCTCTTTATCAAACCTGGGGCAACCGGCTTATGGCAGGTGAGTGGAAGATCTGACTTGGACTGGCAAGAAAGCGTCCGGCTTGACCTCTACTACGTTGAAAACTGGTCCTTGACCGGTGACCTGATGATCATGTGGCGCACGTTCAAAGTCATGTTTCAACCTGCCGGAGCTTATTGAATAGCGGCACAGGAACTAAATTCACTATCACCACGGACACTGGGGCTTCGTATGAACTCGGAAATAAATGTACTTCACACTACTACTTCAGCTATCTCAGCCGAGACTGACCTGCTGCTCGCCGTTCGGCTTGCCAGGGAAGCTGGCGAGCTATTGTTAGCGCTCCAAACACAGGCCCTGCAAGATGGCATCCCACCGGCTGATCTGAAGTCTCTCGGTGATCAGCGCGCACAGGACTACTTGGCAGCTTCCCTGGCTGACAAACGGCCCGAAGACCATGTGCTCTCCGAAGAAGGGGCAGACAATCAACGGCGTACAACAGCACAGCGTGTCTGGATCATTGATCCGTTGGATGGGACCAGGGAATTCTCAGAAGGACGAACTGATTGGGCCGTGCATGTGGCCCTTTGGGTTTCTGGTCGTCTGCACGTGGGTGCCGTTGCGTTGCCCGGGTTGGGAAAGACGCTCGGTAGCGGCCCCGAGCAAACAGCCCCACAACGGCAACCCGGTCCACTCCGCTTCGCCGTTTCCAGGACGCGAGCGTCGAGTCTTGTCACGGAGCTTGCCGCGCGCTTTGACGCCGAACTTGTTCCGATGGGATCGGCCGGGTTCAAGGCGGCTGCGGTAATTGAGGGTGTTGTAGATGCGTATGTGCACAGTGGCGGGCAATACGAATGGGACTCCGCAGCACCCGTTGCAGTAGCTCGCAGCCGCGGTCTGCATGCCAGCCGGATTGATGGCAGTGAGCTTCTTTACAATCGTGCGGACCCATACCTTCCTGATCTTCTGCTTTGCCGTCCTGAGCTTGCTATTGAAATTTTGGATGGAATTCGCGAACTTGGCGACATCACTGCCTAAACGCCAAAAAACTAGCCTCACTATGTATAAGAGTCTCAGAAAGGAATCCCATGCTAAGCCCCGATCGCACGGAAACTGGCGGAGGCTTCAACCTCAGCCAGCTGCGGATATTGGAGTCAGAAGCCATCTATATCATCAGAGAAGTGGTGGCCGAACTCGAACACCCGGCCCTGATGTTCTCTGGTGGCAAGGACTCAATTGTCCTACTCCATCTGGCGGCGAAAGCCTTCGCGCCAGCCCCCATCCCCTTCCCTGTTGTCCACATCGACACGGGGCATAATTTTTCCGAGGTCTTGGAATTTCGAGACAAGCTCGTGGCCGACTTTGGCCTCAGTCTCGTGGTTGGATCCGTCCAGGACGCCATCAATCGTGGACTGGTTCAGGAAGAACCCAATGGATCTCGGAACAGATTGCAGACCAGAGTTCTCCTGGAAACTGCCGAGAAATTTGGTTTCAACGCTCTAATGGGTGGGGCCAGACGAGATGAAGAGAAGGCTCGCGCCAAAGAGCGGGTGTTCTCCTTCCGTGACGAGTTCGGCCAGTGGGATCCGAAGAATCAGCGTCCGGAGCTGTGGGAACTTTACAACACTCGCTTGCATCTTGGCGAAAGCATTCGAGTGTTTCCGATCTCCAACTGGACGGAGCTGGATATCTGGAGCTACATAGCCGAGAAGAATATTGGCGTCCCGTCCATCTACTATGCGCACCAGCGTGAGGTGTTCGACCGTGGTGGGATGCTTTTCGGTGTTCACGAACATTGCCAGCCCCGTGCGCATGAGGAGGTCTTCACGGAAACGGTGAGGTACCGCACCGTAGGGGATGCCAGCCTGACAGCAGCCGTACGTTCGCCAGCTGCAACGGCGCAGGAAATTGTGGTGGACGTCGCAGCAACTCGGATTACCGAGCGTGGGGCAACACGTGGCGATGATCAGGTCAGTGAAGCGGCCATGGAAGATCGAAAGAAAGAAGGGTATTTCTGATGGACCTCTTGAGATTTGCTACCGCCGGATCGGTGGATGACGGGAAAAGCACCCTCATTGGCAGGATGCTTTACGATTCAAAATCAATATTTACCGATCAACTGGAATCCATTGAACGAACCAGTCGGGAACGCGGTGATGAATACACCGATTTGGCGCTGCTGACGGACGGATTACGTGCTGAAAGGGAACAAGGAATTACCATCGACGTGGCTTATAGGTATTTCTCAACTCCCAAGCGGAAATTCATAATCGCCGACACGCCGGGACATATCCAATACACCAGGAATATGGTGACTGGCGCATCTACTGCAGATGCTGCAATAGTTCTTATTGATGCCCGAAAAGGAATTGTCGAACAAAGTCGACGCCACGCATTCTTGGTGTCATTGTTGCAGGTCCCACATTTGATTTTGGCAATCAACAAGATGGATCTTGTGGATTTCTCGGAAAACGTCTACGAGAGTATTAGGGCGGAGTTCGCCCAATTCGCGGCCAAGCTGGAGGTAGCTGACCTTCAAGTGATTCCAGTATCGGCTCTGCAAGGCGACAACGTGGTGACTCGTTCGGAGCGAATGCCATGGTACAACGGTCCCTCACTCCTGCACCATCTGGAGACTTTGCACATTGCCAGCGACAGAAATCTAGTGGACGCGCGGTTCCCGGTGCAATATGTGATCCGGCCTCATCAGAGCAGTCACCATGACTATCGAGGCTATGCCGGTCGAGTGACCGGCGGCGTCTTGCGAGTCGGGGATGAGGTGTTGGTGCTGCCCAGCGGGCTGCCGTCAAAGATAGCGTCAATTGTTGATGCCGATGGTCCAGTGGAAGCAGCTTTTTCGCCTATGTCAGTCACTATCTGTCTGGAGGATGATCTGGACATTTCCCGCGGAGACATGATTTGCCGGCCGCATAACCAGCCCTCGGTTTCTCAGGACATCGATGCCATGGTGTGCTGGATGGGGAACAAGCCGCTAGAAGTGGGCCAGCGGCTAGCCATCAAGCACACAACACGGAACGCTCGGGTCCTGGTGAAGGAATTGCAGTATGAGTTGAATATTAACTCTTTACATCGCAACTCTGAAGCGTCAGTGCTCAAACTCAATGAGATTGGCAGGGTCAGGTTGAGGTCCACCGCGCCGCTCTTTGCTGACGAGTATCGACGAAACCGGCAGACGGGTGGATTCGTCTTGATTGATGAAGCTAACAACAACACCGTGGGTGCAGGGATGATTGTCAACGCTGACTAGAATTTGGTGGTTCACGGCCTGTCCCGGAGACGATTATCGAGTCCGGGACGGGCCGTTGTTGTTCCTACCAGGCCCATTCCCAGCCATAGGAACCTTCAAAACCACCTATGACATAGGAGGCAGAGCCGCTCCCGGGCACCACGTCCAAGATAATTGCGCCCTTTTCAGTTGTCCCTGGTTCAATGGGGCTTGGGAGCATAGCGTTCTGGTCTACACATCCCGCACTGTTACCAATAGGGTCAGATAGGCGGATGGCGGAACCGTCCCAGACTGAGAAGTCCGGAGCCGACATGGCCAAGCTGGGCCAACCTGAGTCGGCAAAATTGTTGTTAGCACTCAAAGACAAGTTGAGCCGAATATATTGTCCGTTGAGGCTAGGCAAGGCTCCGGGGGCCGTGCACTTAAAATTCGTGTCGATGCTGACCACTGATAGCTTGGCAAATTCCTGCCCGCCTCCGGTCTCACCGAAAGTACCGGTCTTACCCACCTCGACAGGGATGTTGCCACGGCCGTTAAGATTCAATTCCTTCAGCGGGTCAGCGACTGGACTAGGTGCTGAGGCAGAGGAAGCAGCGGAGGGTTTCTGAGTCGGCGTCACCGGCGCGGGTGCCTGCGCAGTGGCCGTTTGAGCCGGTGGCGGAGTTGCAGAAGGGCTCTCGCTGGCGCTCACCGAAGGTGTGGCAGTGGACAGGGGAGTCACTACAGCGGTTCCGCCCGCTACCGTCACAGGGGCACTGGGATTTGCTGGGGGAGTGGAACAGGCAGAGATGACTGTCAGCACTGTGGCTGCGCAGAGCAAAACAGGAACTTTTTTCATTCAGGTCTCCGAACCAAGAACACAAGAGCCGATACCCGGCAGCCGGGTGCTTTGATGATAACTGGATCCGAAGGCGAAAGGTACAGGTAGTGCGGCGGTGTTTTTAAGTAGCTGGCCCGCGTTTGATCACGCCGGTTGGGCAGCCCCATGGTGCCGTCAAAATATCGCTGTGCGCAAGCCGCCGAAAGGCTAGGAGAGATTGCCTGCTGGAATCTACTGCTGTGGTGCCGACGGAGATCCTTCGGCCATCAGCTGTTTTGGCTCCGTGGTTCCAATACACCATGGCCCTGAGCCGTGGAAAGCTTGGTAGCTGCTTGGCAACCGAATCAAGAAAGTCGGCATTGAGTCGAGGAGAATCTGGTGGGTCATGGACGCCCCATTCACCGAGCATTTGCGGCTTGTCGGGAAAAGTTGTCGCAGCCCAAGTATAAAATCCAGGCCAGTCGGGGCCCTGTTGGTTCAGCAATGCGGTGAGGTCTGGAGTGCGGAGTAAATCATAGGCATAAGGATCCTGCGCAATCCAATCAACCACGTCATCACCAGGGTACAGCTCAAGGAACCATGGCTGGCTGGCCCATTTGTAGCTACCTGTGTAGTTCATGACAGTTACGACGTTGGTGACGCCGTTGCTACGGAGCATGCGTGTGACGTAACGAAAGTAGTCCCGGAAGTCAGCTGCCGTTTGTCCAGACCCGGAGCGAACGTCCACCTCATCTTCCATTTCAGCACTCAGTGAGAGGAAAAATGGATCTTTGAGGTTATCGCCTAGCTCTCTGGCGAGTTCATGGAGATACTCATCTGCCGCGCCCTTGGCAACATCACCCCAAGTAAGCCCGTCGGGCTTCCAGTTGTAGAACGGGATTCGGTGGACCCCGTTCTCGTCAATGCGGTTCAGCTCAGTTGCTGTGGGGAACACTTTGTCCTGCCCGCGTTTGTAATAGCGGACAATGTCAACCGGGCGTCCAATAGTGTCCTCGAAGCCCATCAATGCCGCATCCCAATTCTGAGAAGCCTCCATCGGGTTGGGCGCCACTCCGAAAAGAACCGGGCACGGCGTTGTGTGAGGTATTCCAGGCAGGATAAAAAGCAAACCCAGCAAAAAGGTGAGCAGGCCGAGTCGGCTGCTTCGCCACGGATTCACCATGCCTCCACAATCACTGCATCCCCCAGAATTGTGTTCAGCATAAGTCAAATTCACGGTGAAGGGTAGGGCACCCAAGCTGCAGAGCAAACACTGATGGCGGGTGAGTGGCAATTAAGCCACTCACCCGCCATCAGTGTAGGTAGAGTCTGCTGCTACTTCAGGTAGCTGGCGCCAGCCTTAGTGAGCAGATCGCTGTTGGCGAAAGACTTGTAGGCGGCCAGTGAGGTAGTCTTCGACGTCACCAGAGTGTCTCCGACCGAAAGTACGTTTCCGGAGGGCTCTACGCCGCTGGAATCCCAGTAGACGAGCGCCTTGAGCTTAGGCAGCTGTGTCAGCTGTGCTTCTGCAGTTTTGAAGAAATCAGCTTTATACGTGGGGTAAGCGGGATCTTCATCAACGCCCCATTCGCCCAGCATTTGCGGCTTGTCAGGGTAGTTGGCTGCAGCCCAGTTGTAGAAACCAGGCCACGTTGAAGAATTGCTCGTGCGGTTGACCATCCCGGCGAAGTCCGTCAACCAAACAGGGGGTTTGCCGAAAGCATACGGATCCTGAGCGATCCAATCAACCACGTCGTTGCCCGGGTAGAGGTCCTTGAACCAGGACATTTCGCCCCACTTTTGAATACCCGTGTAGTTCATGACGGTGACCATATTGCTGGCGCCATTGGCACGCAGTACTTGGGTAACATGGCGGAAGAAGTCACGGTAATCCGTAGCTGTCTGACCTGAGCCAGCAGCGGTCTTCACTTCATCTTCCATCTCGGCATTCAAGGAAAGATAAAACGGTTTGTCGGCATTGGCCTTCATGTGCGCTGCAAGCTGCTTGAGGTAACTATCCGCTGCACCGTCGGCAACCTGGCGCCACGTCTGACCACTTGGCTTCCAGTTGTAGAAGAGAATCCTGTTCTTACCAGTTTCATCCTGGCGGTTAAGCTCAGCCGTGTTGGGGAACATGGCACTCTGGCCGCGCTTGTAGTAGTGGGCAATGTCCATCGTGCGCCCTGAGGTCTTCTCAAAGTTAACGAGGGCTTGATCCCAGCTTTCACCGGAGAGGGGGTTCGCTGACGCACCATAGAGGACGCCGCAACTCGGCACCAGCTTGGCAGAGACCTGGCAGGTCGATGGCTTTGACACGACCGGGGGTGTGGTCGGCGGCGTCACCACCGGCGGCGTCGTTCCGACCGGAGGTGTCGTAGGGGCGGTCGTGGCGTTCTTCGTGACAGTGATACTTGGCTGCGCTCCAGCCGCTTCGCGGGACGCAATACGGCTCAAGCCGCTGCTCCGATCCAATTTGATCGAAACCGTGCCGTCGCTGGCAGATATCCCACTGAGCGTCAGGGCAACCTTTTCCTCCCCCCCGGTTACGGCGACGCTGCCGACTGACTTACCAGCTTCAGGAGCAGAAGCGTACGTCAAGGTGCCTTCGCTCCACGAAGAGGCAACGGTGGCAGCTTTGATGACGCCCGCCGTGCCACCGAGAACCGTCAGCTCAATATTGAGCTGATCAGTGCTGGCAATAGGGCCCAAAGCCACAAATTTGAGATAGCCGCTCTTGCTGTCGGCGCTGTCGAAGCCCACGGAGATCTTGGCTGCGGTGCCATATGACTTGCTTGGAACCGTCGAAACGGTATATCCGTCGGCCACGGCCACATTGCCTTCTGCGGCCTGCGCCGGGAGGGCGACTGATAGGGCTGACATCAGCAGGACCACTGACGCCACTGCCGCCAGCGGCTTTGTTACTGAAAATTTCTGGGGGATGCTCACATGGGGTGAGCTCCTGAAATGCTTAGACGAAGAGTGATTCGTCATACCTAAAACTCCATTTCGGCTGCCACCTTGGCCCCAGCCAACAAGCTAGCCGCAATAATAGTTATTGAACCGTTATGGATACTACTGGACGCGCATCATGAGGACAAATCGCCATTGTGGGTGCGGTTGCGGCCCGCCTACTCTCTGTGAGGTGAGTTCCTCTGTTCACGAACTGACCTCTGGTGTGACATCCCACCTGCAGTTAACTCTTGAGAATCAGCCCGTCGCGGCGCCACCACAGGCAAGAAGCGTAGATGAGCGCTGCCCCAAAGACAATGAGTAAATCGGTCATGAGGTTCTCAGCGAAGACCCATCTCGCCAGACTTGTCAGCATGAAGAAGATCACAAAAATTGCAGTTATTGCCATGGCGCCTTGGCGTGAGAAGGGGGAAATTGCTAGCGTTCGCTGAACTTGCAAATAACACAGTACATTCTTGACGATGATGGCCCCCATCCAGGCCACGGCTGCCCCCGTGGCGCCCCAGATAGGGATCAGTAGGAGACAGGCTCCTATGTCCACTATGAGTGCGGAGATGGTGTTGAGCAGTGAGAGGCTGCTGCGGCCAGCCATGAGCAGAAGCATGTCCATTGGCCCCATCGCTGCAGCGAAGAGCATGGCAAGGGCCAAGATCCGAAGAGAATCTGCTCCAGCTACGTAGCTGTCGCCAAAAAAGGTCGAGAGTAAAACATCCGCAAACACGACAAACGTGATGTAGATCGGTGTCGCTAGGATGACTGACCACAAGGTGAGTTGCCTCGTGACCAGGCGGGCTCCGTCGTGGTTATTTCTGGACAGCAACTTGGCGATTTGGGGTTCGCTGACTTGTTGAATTGCGGCAGTTGCAAGTTGACCGAGGGCAAGGAACCTCGAGACGGCGGTATATAGGGTGGCGACAGCAGGGCCGGCAATGATCGTCACGAGGATGATGTCTGAGCGCTGCAGACCCACCTGTGCGAGGCGGGCGAAACCGCGGGGTATGGTGAAGCGCCAGAATTCGCCGATATCAGCTCGTGGAGACGTAGCGGTGACAGCTGAGTCGGAGCGAAATAGGGCATGTCGGTGTACAACCAGCCAAGTTGCGACGCTGCAAAGACCCACCACATAGGGGGCGGACCATGCCAGGGCTAGTGCAGTTGCGTTGCCTCCGGCCAAGCCCACAGCTAAGACCGCCAAGACTTGCAATACTGGTCTCACCATACGTTCAATGACGATGGTGGGTTTCATGATGCTCAGTCCTCGCGTCACCGCCAAGAACAATTCATAAGCTGCAGCAACTGGTAGCGCGCACGCCAGGACCGTGAGCATTTCGGCTGCTTGAACGCTGGCCGCATCCACAAGGAACTGCGCCACCGTTGCTGCAAAAACCACCCCCAGAGTCATGATAAACAGTGCCAGGGACAGCGCCACGAAGATTCCGCTGAGAATCAGTCGCCGATTGCCGCCACTTTGTCCCCGGCCAGCATTCCATGCCAAGAAGCGGATAAGACCCTGATCAACGCCCAACTGCGAAAGCGCTAAGGCGATGAGGAACAGTGACGACAGCGCAAAAAGTGTGCCAGCAGTTGTAGCGTCCCACAACCTAGTAATCAGAATGACCAGCACGAAGTTTGCTACCGCCGACAGGCCTGCGCCGAGGAGGTTAGCGCTGCCAGCCCGGGCGATTCGCTTTACCGCATGGTGCGCATCAGCTTGGTGGCCGTGTTGTGGTGGTGTGGGAATTTCTTGATTATTGGTGAGGTCGTTGCCGGTGGACATCGCGGTATTAGTTGCGCGGCTGGTGGGAAAACACCCGGTTGGATGGCAGTGGTGGGGGATCAACGACTGTGGAGTCTGTGGATGGTCCGGGGGAAGTTGCGGGGGCATCCTGATCTTGATGTGGACGTTCCTCGGTGGGGCGGGTGTCTTGGTCCGGTGACGAACCCACACCAGCAGCTCGGCGAGGTGTTAGGCGGCGCTCGGCACGGCCGAGGAGTACAGAACCGGCAAATTCGCTATGAATTTGCCGCATCACGTCCAGGACTGGTGCCAGCGCCGCCACCGTTGCCTGGTGGGCATCAATGACCAGCATGACTTCTGCTGCATGATTTGCCAAAGCCACTCCGGCTGCCGTGTCCAACGAGGGCCCTGCCACTAGGACTACAGCATCGGTACGCAGTTCGTTCAAGATCTCGCCCAGGGCGGGGCGGAGCGAGAGCTCATCCCAACGTTCCACAAGGGTGCCCAGCTCCAAGACCATGTGCTTTCCCTGCGGTTGGAGCAGCCGCCAGACGTCCGACGGCGTGCGGCCGGCGGCCAGGAGGTCGGTTAGCCCAACGACAGATGACGTGTCCTCGTGTTCAGTTTTGGTAGCTTGCACGAGCACGACAGGAGTTCCTGCGTCGTCGAAAGCCGTGGCTAATTCCCTGGAAACCTGCAAAGTATCAGTCCCATGCGGTACGCCAGTCAGGAGCAGGACGTGATTTTCCAGTGGTTGCGCAGATTGCAGAACGAGTTGTAGGCGGCGGTAACCATCGGTATCCGGGATCAGCTGATCCGGGGACTTCCAGCGTCGAATCGTGCCACGCAACGGCCCTCCACCAGCGGCAGTAATATCACCTTCATCCCGGATACTCTGATCAAAATGCTCCCTGGCCAAGAGTACGATGAGTGCGAAGAGGGCGAAGAGCAAAACCACGCCGACCGCGATCAGCGCTGGGTTGATGCCATTGGGGCTACCGGGCAGTACTGCCGGGCTAATAATGTCGCCGGGGATGATAGAAGTGGAATCTGCACCAGTTTGCAGGAGCCGCACTTGGGCAAGTTGGTTGGCATAAAGGGTGACCTGCTGCTCCAGATCCAAGATCTGAGCCTGTACAGAAATGTTCCGGCGTGCACTATCTAGCTGCTTCGAGGCGGTGTCGAGCAAGGTGGTGATGGACGCCAACTGCTGGTTGCGCAGTTCAGTTTCTGCTGTCACAACGCGGGTGGCGCGTTCTTTGCGGTAGTTGAGGTAACTTTCGGCGAGTGCTTGGGCACCTGCTTGCGCCAGCTGCGGATTCGCCTGCGTGTAGGTGATCTGAACAACTTGAGAGTTGGAAGGTACCTCAGTGAAAATATCTGCGCGCATGTCGGCCGGCAGCGTCACGCCCTTTTGCGTGGCTAGCTTCACAGCGGCGCCAACAACGACATCGGTGTAGACAAGACCAGCTTCTGTGGTGAGTGCTGCCAGCTGCTCGGTCCGGGACGGTGGCGTTGTGGGTGAATAAGGGTTTCCTGCCAGCGGTTGGAGAAACACAATGCTGGTTGAAGAATATGTGGGTTTGGTAATCATGATTGATCCCGCGGCAACCATGCAGCCAATTACCAGAATTACAACAGCAAAAATCCAATGATGACGCAACGCTCTGCTGAAAAACGCCGCGCGGTTTGTTGTTTCGTTCACTTTTCCCACCCCGAGCTTGAGACCTAGCTAATAGTGCGTAGGGCCTATTCTGATAAGCATCGCACATAACAGTTCAGATTCGTAGAGTAAACGATAGAAAAAATGTCGAATATGTGACCTAGAAACAACTTGGAAGTGTGTCTGAGGAATGACGAATTGTCTCATAACAACACACCCTTGACACAAGGTGACAGAATCTATAAATCGGCGCTCTCCATGTGCCGTATTTGGGATACAAGGGGATCTTTCAATGAATCACAATTCAAAAATCCACTCCAGCGATGCCAGGGGTGCTCAAATGCGTCCTAATGTGCTCATGTTGGGTGGGTTTGGTCGCAGCGGATCAACCTTACTGGAGCGGTGCCTGGCCGAGTGTGTAGGTGTGACGGGGCTGGGAGAGGTGTTGCATCTGTGGGAACGGGGACTGCGAGACAACGAATTGTGTGGTTGTGGATTGGCGTTTCATGACTGCGTCTTTTGGCAGGGCATCGGCGATCGTGCTTTCGGTGGCTGGGGCGCAGTCGATAGTGCTGAAGCCGTCACGGACCGGCAGGACGTGGTGCGTAATCGACATTTGGCCGAGCTATTGACCGGGTGGTACCCCTCCGCTCGACGTCAGCGGGCCCGGCGGCTCATGGACCGGGTCAATGACCTCTATGCGGCAGCTGCCAGCGGCGAGGCGGAGCTAGTGATTGATTCCAGCAAGCATCCTGCTTACGCCTATTTTCTGCGCCGGGCACGCATAGATCTCAAATGCGTGCTGGTGGTCAGGGATCCACGTGGAGTTGCCTATTCGTGGTCGAAGGTGGTTCGCCGGCCGGAGACGGGTGAGGCTGAGGCCTATATGCCCAGGTACTCCACCGTAGCCGCCGTGGCAAACTGGTCCCTCTACAGCGTTCTGTTCCACGCACTGACTGTGCTGCGGGTCCCTGTCAAGACAGTGCACTATGAGGATTTCATGGGTGATCCGCGCGCGGTCGTCGAGGATATTCTGCACTTCGCTGGCCATCCTGTGAACCCGGGGGACACCGATTTTATTCAGCCGCACTCGGTAGTTCTGGGCGTTCACCATACGGTAGCGGGCAATCCAATGCGAATGAAAACGGGGGAGCTGAAGATTCGGCTCGATTCAGCATGGAAAGTGGAGATGCCAGCCAAAGCTCGTCGTGTTGCAGGAGTGTTGACGTTACCGCTTCGACTGGTTTACGGCCAACATGGCCAGAAGTAGCGCTACCGCCAGTAGCCGGTAGCCAGTCGCTGGAACCAGCAGCTCAAGGAAGGTCCTAGATGCCGCGGCCACGCGCATTGAGGGCTTTGACAATGGTGGCTGGCCGGATCAGTCCAGCTGCCACGAGCAGTGCCAGGTAGGCCCTGGGTTCCCTGACATCCATGGTCAACGATCTGTACGCCGTCCGGATCGCATTGCCCCGTTGATTATGCTGGGCGGCCAGCGCGAAAGCCCGCTGACCTTCCATCCACGCGTTTCCGCGCTTGTTTTCCGTAATAACAGGGTGCTTCTCCAACAAGTACTCCAATCCATCCGCCATCGCTTCCCATCGCTGAGAGAAATAGGACCCGCCCGGATGCCACAGAATATCCGCACCCACCCCAGCATGGACCGCGATGAGCCCGGCCTCGGCAGCACGCAGAAGAAGGTCGTAGTCTTCGCCATACCCAAAAGGCAGCTTTTCATCGACGAGTCCAACGGAGTCTAATAGCCGGGCACGGTCAAACAGATAGGTAGATGGGTGGGCCCCGGTCATCCGGCTCCCAGAAAGTGCAGCGACCGTGATTTCAGTGGCGTCAGGGATGCGTGTCTTGCGTTGTTCGCCAAAATGAACTTCAATTCCACTAACACAACCAAGGGCATTGCGTGCAGTGATCACAGCCAGTTGTTGGCTAAGTTTCTGCGGTCGCCAGGCGTCGTCGTCGTCACAGAACCCAACCCACGGTGCTGTGGCCGCGAGCAGTCCCGTGTTGCGGGCACCGGGAAGTCCTGCAGTCCGGGTATTGGCCATGACTCGAACTTGCCGGTTGCCCGTGGTGTGCTCCAAATCGACGCGGGGGCTGGCGTTATCGAATACTATCGTGGTCCGGATGAGCCCTGGATAGTCTTGAGCGCTGATAGCCGACACACTTTCCTGCAGCAGCTGAATGCGGTCCCGGGTAGCAATAATTACATCCACTGCGCCGTCGGATTGGTCGCTTGAGGGGAGCATGATGGCCGGCTTTCTTCAGGTTAGGAATTAGTGCGATGGCGTGGGTGCCGCCGGTTCATGAACGTGGCAGTGGTGCAGCCAGCCAGCAGCCCGACAGCTAGTGAGGAGCCGGCAAAAACCATGCCACGGGGCCGTGCACTACTGACAGGAAGCTCAGCGGCGTGAGAAATGTAGCCGGGCTCGGCGACGCTGACAGAAAGCGCAATAAGTTCCGTTTGCAGAGCGGCCTGTTGTTGTAGAAGCAGGGGAATTGTTTCATCCACCTCATCCCCTACCCTGGCTGGTTTCGATCTGGCTGCGTCCAGAGACACCTGAACGGTTGCCATTTGGGCCTTGAGCGTGGCTGTTCGAGCAGCTTCATTGTTCTGCAGCGACGTCAACCGAGCCGCCAGGAAGTTTTCGGTGAGGAGCGTGACGGCATCATAAGCCAGCTCCGGTGTAGGGGATGAGATGTAGATCCGTAGAATGCGTGAATTGATCAACGGTGAGATGTCCATGTCCGCAATCAATCCGCTGGAACGGTTCGGGTAGTTGAGTGCCCGGGCCGTGTTGCCCAGTACTTGGTCTGACAAGAGCACCTGAACCGCGGAATCGATGGAGACATCCGAGACTTTTTTACCTTCCAACGTTAAATCTGAGATCGCTACAACCACAACATCTGTGCGGGCCCGGAACTTAGGTGTTGTATTCAGAAAAAGGACTGTGCTGCACACCACTGCGATGAGTATTGCTGCAATGATGATTGACCAGCTCTTTCTGAGGAAATCAACGTAGTAGCGCAGATCCTGTTCACCAGGAGCACCTCCCCGCTCCGGTTTCTGGTGCACGGGTAACTCTCTATTCTCAAGCAAGGCCGTCATCGCAACCAACTGGGGACGTAGCCCAACAGTGCAATGAGCTCAGTATTATCGTCAGTAAACTGTTCCTCCAGCCATGCCCTTTGTTGCTGGTCCATGCGTTCGCTCGGCCGGGCGTTGGACTGCAATGTCTGCGCCGGGCGCCACTGGGAGATGCCGAGGAATTCCGCTAAAACGTGCCATTGGGACAGTTCCGAACTTAGGAAATCATCTGCATCGAGAATCAGGACATGGTCCCGTCCCAAAGCATCAAACGCACGTTCCAATTGGCCAGCATAATGGCCCCGTGCTACGTAGGCGTGGTGCTGGTGGGAGAAAGACTGATAGGACGGATCTGCCACGATGCGTTCCTCTTCACCGTCCAATCTGCCGGGCTCCGCGGCGAGTGCTGCAGCAAATCCTAACGTCTCAAAACCTCGCGATTTTTCTTGCTTATAAGCCGAATATGCTCGCTCCACTGGGTCACGGAGAAGAACAATGGCTTTCACCTCCGGATAGGCAGCTGCGATCCGTGACATCGCCAGTGGGTGGAAGAGGTAATACGGGCTGCCTTCCCCCGTGAACGATGCGCCCGTCCCCGGCCGCCGGAGTGGGAAGTGCCCGCTATAGAATTTCTGTCCGCGCCGAAATCTGTTGGCAGTGTCAAAGTAGTGGATGCCCTTGTTGAGCGCCGGTGCCACCATGTCCGGATGTGCGGCCAGCATTCTGTAGAGACTGGTCGTACCGCAACGCTGGGCGCCGGCAATAATGAATGTGGGATCCATGCGTAAGGGCGCGCTGGCCTGCCCGACGGCGGAAATCACGGCCCGCGCGCCGCTACGCGCCGTGCTGCGCAGAGTGTTTAAGGCTGTCATCGCTGTGCCGCCTGACTCGCATCGGTGGTACTCAAACCACGTTGCAGTTGATCGTAAATAACGGTTCGGTGCCACTGCGCCAAGTCCCTGATTGGCCCACCGGTAGGGGTGTGCGCATCCAGGGTGAAACGGGTGGCGATGGTCAGCAAGTAGCCGATCACAATGGCGTGGAGAGCGGCGGGAGTTGGCGTATTGACGCCGGGGGTCCGTGCCAAAACTTTGCTCAAGGCAGTCATGGCCGAGTTTTCCAAAGCGCTGCGAGCCGCTGCGACGTTACCAATCTGACGCAGCGCCCGGTGCGCCTGATAGTGCACCACATCCATGCCTCCCGGGACATCGAGAGCATAACGTTCCCAATCCCAGATCATCGGAAGAGAGGATGTATGGGCCAAGTTCCACGGGCCAAAATCTCCGTGCCACGCACCAAAAGGAATGACGGTGTGTTGGTGTAAGCGCAGAAATTGGTCTAGAAGAACGGGGAGATCCCTGTCGCTGGTGCCCCGTAATTCTGCCGTGGAATGGCCCAGACCGGAGGCCCACGCGCTGTCTCCTATGGTGCTGTGATAAATCGGAGCCGTAGCGATGATGCCTGCGGCAGCTGCGGTCAAGGGCGCTAGTTGACGTTGCGGCACGTCAGGCCGCAGAGCGCTCATAAGAAGGACTTCGTGACCTTGCCACCGTCCGCTATGAATCGTTTGTGGCGCTTCAAACGTTGGGGTTCCTGCCGCTGCGAGCCGTCCCAAGGCCTGTCCTTCATGGTGGACTAGCTGGTTAGTGAGGTCGTTCAAACCAACTTTGGCGAAGCCGATTTCTACTCCGTCTTCGCGGTGCACGTTGAGGATGGGTTTCCGGTTTGCTCGAGCAGACCCAACTGTTAAGGACACCACAACTCGATGGCCCACGACCTCCGCGAGGTAGTTGGCTATTGAGTCTGCAGGATCCAGCCCGGTCAGTCCATAGGGCATCAAAAGTGGTCCTAGGCCGCGTGACAACATCGCTGAGAGTATCCGTCGAGGTGCCGCTGTCCGGAAGGTATCGCTCGCGCTGGGCCTCAGTAGGGCTTGAGCGGCAGCTGAACTTGGGCTGGCGGTGACCGCCATACGGGGGCGTCTCTTGCTCGGAACCAGGCGCAGTGCCGAGGCATCCTGTCCCACGCGGGTCACCTTGATCGTGGCGGCCGGATACAGCTCCGCAAGCGTTGTGGTCAGATCGCCTAAAAGCGGCGATAGTTTGCTGGTTTCTCGTTGTTCAGAGCTCATCGGCCTGACCATTACGTGTCCTTTCAGGGCGGTCAGGGACAGTTCCCTGCTGCTGTTCGAATCGCCAGATCAAACCTAGAGTGATCATCAAAATCATCAAGGGCGAGCCCACTAAGTCGTAGACCGGCAAGATACAAGCAAAAAACACCACGGGATATACCAGTGGGGTGGCCCACGTCTCGGTCTTGGTGAAGACGGCTTTGGTACGCCGCACAATGAACCACCCAAAGAGGGCCAAGCCAAAGATGCCAGTGCAGAAGATCAGATACCAAAGAGAGCCTTGAGTGCCCAATTGGGGCGGTGAGCATTGGTGGCAGTCAGCTGTGGCACCGGAGGCGATGGAGAAAAAGTTACCCTGTCGCTGCCGGGTGGATCCAAATCCTATGAGGGGGGAGTTGGCTAGCACCGTCTCGACGGAAATATCGGCAAGATTAGATCGCCCCTCATTACTGTGCGGATTGGCTAGCCTGGCTTGAATCAAATTCCACAGTGGTGAGAAGTAAAGCACCAAGAAGGCGAGTGCGCCGATCGCCATGGTCCCCAAGACGGTGAACCACTGAGCGTTGATGGCTTGACGAATAAGAACCACAACGACCAAGATGCTAAGACCTGCCCAAAGCCCCCGGTTGAGAGAAAAAATTGCTGGCGGGACGGCTGCCACTAGTATTGCTACAAAGGCTGTCTTGTGAATCGCTGTTCGGGCATACCGGAAACTCATCAGGTAAAACGGCAAGAGCAGGCCGTAGTTGGCGCCCCATGAGTTGGCGTAGTCGAAGGGCGCCTTGGGGCGAGGTTCTGAATATCCAAGAATGTCTTGAACCTGTGCAAGCCCTGGATGGATCAGTGAATCGAGGAAGACATTAGAGGTCACTGACCGAGGGAGGACAATTTCCAAAACTGAACGGAATTCGTGCTGCCACAGTAGTTGGCCGGCGTATCCGCCTGCCACTGTCAGGCAAAACATCCATGCCATAAGCAGGATCAAACATTTACGGGGCAACACCCTTTCGTCAGTATTGCCAATAAATAGCAAAACAACTGTGACAGCGCTGAACCAGATCACCCGGTAACCCCACGGCGCCAGCCGCGATACTCCCATTTCGGAGAGCAGCCCGGGCACAGGCGACCATAAAATAAGTGCACCTAGCAACAGAATCGCCAAAAATAGTAGCCATACACCGAAGCCTGCGGGGACTCGAATCTTGCGCTGACGTAAGAGGTGATAGGCCAAAGGAACCGCCATCAGCAGGAAGCCCAGGGTGCCAAGGCCCATGGCCCACCACAGCGGAAATCCGCCAAAGAAAATGATCAGCGGAAGTGCCGGATTGGAAAACGACAGAAGAGATTTGTGGTTTCCAGAAAGCGCCGGCTTGAAACCGGCGGCAGACGGCGCCCCACGAGCGCTGAATCCTGAATCCACTAGTGACTCCATTTTCCCCAGTAAAAATGCTGTTTCTTAGCAGTTGTGCTCGTCAGCCTAGTGGGCGGCGGTCGCATCTGGACAGGACTTGTATGGCTGATGTGCAAAGACAAGTAGCGCCGAGTGATCACCTAAGTAATTTCACTTAGATGACTAGTATTTGTGCCCCCTAGCGAGTGTTTCCTCGGGGGGTGCCCGCGCCGCATAATGAGGCATCCGGGTCTTCCTCCCGGGTTTGAATTTCACTAATGCGGATTGCGCAGACACTCTCAGTCCGCACTGGCGATGACTTTCCTTTTAGAAGAGGGCGACTTATGCGCAGATACCTAGCGGTTTTTGCGGGCTTTTTGATGATTGCGGGTATATGCGTCGTTGCACCCACGGCGGCCACTGCATCAGAACAAGCCCTGAACACTGTTGTACGATCCACGCCGGTCAATTACACACCCAACGTCTTGGACGGCACCGTTTTTTCAATTGCCGAAATTGGCGACATGATTGTATTGGGGGGCCAGTTTACTCAGGTCCAGGCCAGTACCGGTGGGGCAGTTTTGAGCCGGAACAACATTGTTGGATTCAATAAAAACAACGGACAAATTAGCACTTCATTTGCTCCGCAATTCAATAGCACAGTACGAAGTGTCGTGGCAGCTGCCGACGGCACCTCTGTTTACGTAGGCGGTCAATTTGGCACGCTTAACGGCGCCTCTGTAACAAAAGTGACAAAGTTGTCACTGAGTAATGGCGCCCGGGTGACGGCCTTCAACCCGGGCAATATAGATGCCGTAGTGCACGATATGAAACTGGTGGGCAGCAAGCTCTATGTCGCCGGCGAATTTTCCACTATCAAGGGCACGCCGCGAAGCAAGTTGGCTTCACTGAACCCCACGACCGGTGCTCTGCTGCCGGAACTGAACGTTGTTTTTGACGGTACGCATTTGGGTGGCACCACTTTTGTGCATAAATTTGATGTCTCCCCTGATGGTAAGACCATGGTCGTGACAGGAAACTTCCGCACCATGGATGGGCTCGATCGTGTGCAGGTCGGCATGATTGATTTGAGCACACCGCAGGCAAGCGTCGCGGCCTGGCAGACAGAAAGCTGGAAGCCTAACTGCTATTCGAGTTTTGCCTACTATCTCAATGATCTTGATTTCTCTCCCGATGGTTCCTACTTCGTCTTAGGCTCCATGGGCGGTTATGGCAGCGGCCCACCATCGCTTTGCGACAGTATTTCCAAGTGGCAGACCTCAGCCAGGGGCGTTGGGATCACGCCCGTGTGGACTGATTACACCGGAGGAGACAGTATCTACGCGTTGGAGAGCACCGGGGAAACGATCTACTTTGGAGGACACAACAGGTGGGTTAACAACCCGTACCGTGCCGATGCGGCCGGGCAGGGAGCTGTGAGTCGAGAAGGCATTGGGGCCCTCAGTAGCACCAACGGCATGCCAATTGACTGGAATCCCGGACGTGATCGCGGAAGGGGAGTCTTTGACCTGCTGGCCACTACCCAAGGGTTGTGGGTCGGTTCGGATACAGACCGGATAGCCCGTTACCTCTACCGGGCTAGGATTGCCATGTTCCCGTTGGTGGGTGGACATGCTATCCCGACAGCGTCGGCACCTGTTTTGCCGGTAGATGTGCTGCAAAGCGGAGCGCCAAGCACAACAGTTGACGCCCGCTATATGTACCGTGTGAACACTGGGGGCGAGACGGTGTCGTCCTTGGATGCTGGTCCCGATTGGGTAGGTGATACCTCGCCTCCAGGGAGCAACTATCGCAACACTGGAAACGCTGCTCAATACCCAAGCGTGCCTCAGGTTACGGCGGCGGTACCGGCTACTACGCCGCTGGCTGTTTACTCCACTGAACGGTGGGATGATTCTGGAAGTCCGGAATTGACTTATTCCTTCCCCGTTCCTGCTGGCACTCACGTGCAAGTACGTGTGTACCTTTCGGATCGGTGCGGCTGTACCACGACGCCAGGTTCACGAGTGTATTCCATGACTCTGGATGGTCAGATGGCGTTCGAGAACTTCGACGCCAATGGCACCGCTGGACACGATGTTGGCACCATGCTCTCCAAGGACATCGTCAGCGACGGGACAGTTGACCTGACGTTCTTACACAATATTGAAAACCCGGCAGTCAATGGTTTGGAGATTGTGAACCTTGACGCGTCCGCCCCACCGGCTACCTCGGCAGATCAGATGAAGGCACTGTACTTCAACGGGACCACCGGCTCGGGCAGCACAGCAGCGGTGACCGGTTCAGTACCTTGGGATAGCGTCCGAGGCGGATTCGTTGCTAATGGCTCCCTGTATCTGGCAACAGCCACAGGGCAGTTCCAGCAGCGTTCCTTCAACGGCACCCAAATTGGTTCGGCAACGGAACTTGATCTCTATGGTCTCAGTGATTTTGCTGTCAACATGCAATCAATGACGGGGCTGTTCTATTCCAACGGCAGGATCTACTACACACTATCTGGGCAGAACTCGCTCTACATGCGTTACTTTGACCTTGATAGCAAGATTGTCGGTGCTCAGCAGTTCACTATTACAGGGGCTACCGGTGGAATGGCCTGGGCAAATGTTCGAGGCATGTTCCTCGCCGGAGGCAAACTCTACTGGGCCTCCTCTGATGGCAATCTCAACGCCATGACATGGACTGATGCGCTTGGCAATGGTGCTGTCTCTGGTACATCAACCGCCGTTAGCGGACCAAGCATGGATGGGACTCAGTGGGCCGCGAAGTCATTGATCGCCAAACCGGGTACGGGATCTGTGATACCCAACCCGAATCAGCCTCCAGTGGCGAGGTTCACGAACAATTGCACGTCCTTGAATTGCACGTTCACTGGTACTGGCTCCTCCGATCCTGACGGGACCATCGCCGGATACGCCTGGACAAGCAGCGATGGCGGTACGGGGAGCACGGGTGTATATTCCCACTCGTTCGCAACACCTGGCACCTTCTCGGTGTCGCTGACTGTCACAGACAATAAGGGGGCCACCTCGGTATCTACTGCGAATGTAACTGTGACGGCCCCGCCGACCCCGAATGTGCCGCCAGTGGCGTCGTTCACGAGCAATTGCACGTTCTTGAACTGTACGTTCACAGGCACGGGGTCTTCGGACTCTGACGGCACCATAGCCTCCTGGGTTTGGGCCCTGCCTGCTGGTGCTACGGCAAACGGGGAGATCGTTTCCTACACATTTGCGGCAGCCGGCACCTATCCGGTGAAGCTGACCGTCACGGACGATGATGGGGCCACTGCGGTATCTACTGTGAATGTGACAGTCACAGCCTCGCCAGTGGCTAATCAGTCACCCGTTGCGTCGTTCACCAACGATTGCACCTTCCTCAATTGCACCTTTGATGGATCGGGATCTTCGGATCCTGATGGCACCATAGCCTCCTGGGCTTGGGCCTTGCCAGCGGGTGCCACGGCAAATGGGGAGATCGTTTCCCATACGTTCGCCGCAGCTGGTACCTACAATGTGGTGCTGACAGTGAAGGACAATCTCGGTGCCAGTAATGTAAAAACTGTGGCTGTGACAGTGGCCGATGATCCTGGGCCGCCAGTATCATCGGCGGTGTCATTCGTTTCTTCGGCAACTGAGAACAGCAGTTCAGGTTCTGTCATGAACCATTCGCTCGTGACGCCAGCTCAAGTCTTGGCTGGAGATGTGATGGTTGCTGCGTTCACCACCAACTCGGGCACTGTGGCTGTCACTCCACCGGCTGGTTGGTCGGTGGTGGCCGAGTCGGCGACGGCGTCAATGCGTGGGATGTTCCTATCAAAGGTAGCCACGGCTGCTGATGCAGGAAGCACCCTCACCGTTCGGACCGCAGCCTATGGGCGGGGGAGCCTGACACTCTCGGTGTATCGCGACGCGCAAGTCAGTGCAGCATCGTTCGTTATGCAACCAGAGACAGTCAGCAGGACCACACACACCACACCGACAGCAACGGCAGCAACTGGTAATTGGGCCCTGCAATACTGGTCAGATAAGACAGCCGCAACCACAGGCTGGGCAGGTCCTGCTGGTCAGACTGTACGCCAGATGGGAGCCGGCACCGGTGCTGGACATATGAGCTGGCTGCTCACAGACAGCAATGGTCCCGTTACCGGTACCAGCGTTGGTGGGCTAACCGCCACGGCAACTGTCGCATCTTCAAGTGCCGTCATGGGAACGGTGGTTATTTCCGCGGCTCCCTAGTAGTTGAACTGAGTAATTTAGCGTGAGCTGAGCGCACAACAGGGTCCCGCCCCAGGTGGGGCCCTGTTGTTGCGCTCGGATCACCATGTGGCTTATCGGGATTACAGCGGCCCGAAGTAAGCCGCACCTTTGATGTCACTACAGTCGAAAAGTGCAACAATTAGGTGATGCCGACGTGACCTATTCGCCGCGCCTGATTCTAGGTAGCACCACGGCCTACCGCACTACTTGACTAGGAGCACCCACTTGGAGACAGAAGCCACCGAGCGCCACCGCCTCGGTCCGTTGACGGACACGGAGGTCTTGCGGATCCGCAATGACTTCCCCATCCTGGAGCAGCATGTTAACGGCCAGCCGCTGGTCTACCTGGATTCCGGAGCAACCTCGCAAAACCCGCTCAGCGTTATGGAGGCTGAGCAGGAATACTACGAGCAGCGCAATTCGGCAGTGCACCGCGGTGCTCACACGCTGGCCGTGGCCGCCACAGACGTCTTTGAAGAAGCCCGCAGCACAGTGGCCGCCTTCATTGGCGCCGATGACAACGAGCTCGTCTGGACGCAGAACGCCACCGCCGGGCTCAACCTGATCGCCTACTCCTTCGGCAACGCCAGTGTTGGCACCGTGTCAGAGGCCGCTAAGAAGTTCGCCATCACAACCGGGGATGAGGTGCTGGTGACGGAGATGGAACACCACGCCAACCTCATCCCGTGGCAGGAACTGTGCCGTCGCACTGGTGCCACCTTGCGTTACATCCCCATCCACGACGACGGCTCGCTGGACATGGACGCGGCCGCCACTCTGATCACCCACAGCACCAAGGTGCTGTCCTTTACCCACGTATCCAACGTTACCGGCGTCATCAACCCGGTTACGCAGTTGACGTCACTGGCTCATGCAGCCGGTACGCTCGTTGTCCTTGACGCTTGCCAGTCAGCTCCACACTTGCCCTTGGATGTGAAGGCACTCGACGTAGACTTCGCTGTCTTCTCCGGTCACAAGATGCTTGGGCCTACCGGCATTGGGGGGCTGTATGGCCGTGCCGAGCTCCTTGATGCCATGCCGCCATTTCTTACAGGTGGTTCCATGATCACCACCGTCACCATGGAAGAAGCCGGCTACCTACCCGCACCACAACGTTTTGAGGCCGGGACCCAACCCATCTCCCAAGCGGTAGCGCTGGCGGCCGCTGCCAACTATCTGCAGGAAACTGGCATGGACCGCATCCACGCGTGGGAGGTCCAGCTCGGCCAGCGCCTCGTGAGCGGCTTAGAAGCCATCGAGGGCATTCGAGTCTTGGGCCCGGCCGCGGGCGTTCCCCGAGCCGGCTTGGTCTCCTTTGAGGTGGAAGGCGTGCACGCACACGATGTGGGCCAGTTCCTTGACGCTGCTGGCATCGCCGTCCGTGTGGGTCACCATTGCGCCCAGCCGCTGCACCGCCGCTTGGGATTGAACTCGTCCACTCGGGCGAGCACTTATTTGTACAACACAACTGCCGAAGTTGATGCGTTTCTGGTCGCGGTGGCCGGCGTGCGTGTCTACTTTGGAGTGGAAGGTGCGTCATTGTGAGCGCGTTGGATTCGCTGTATCAGCAGATCATTTTGGAAGAGTCCAAGACCAGGCGCGGGGCAGACTTGCGCAACGATCAGTTGGATGGGCAGCATTTGCCGGCCAATGTGGGCCAGTGCCACCAGCTGAATCCGGTGTGTGGGGATGAGATCACCTTGCGCATTGAGACAGCAGGGGCAGAGGTCTCAGGCATTCACTGGGCAGGTGATGGCTGCTCTATTTCCATGGCCTCAGCCTCTATCCTCAGTGACATGGTGGTGGGGCTGAACCGCGCTGAGGTGGCCACCCTGATTGAGAATTTCCGTGAGGTCATGCGCTCACGCGGAAAGCTGGTAGCTGACGAGGAGATTCTTGGCGATGCCGCTGCGCTGTCCGGAGTATCTAAGTTCCCGGCCCGCGTTAAGTGCGCCATGATGGCCTGGGTTGCTGCTGAGGATGCCCTGAACCAAACGGTTTAACGCGCGTTGGCCAGGACCCTTCGCCGTCGCAGCGACCAAATGAGGCGCACCAGCAGGGCGCCAATGAATCCGCCTGCGGTGTTAGCGATGACGTCGCTCAAGGCGGGGACACGTGCCGTAAGAAAAACTCCTTGGGCCAGTTCAACAGCGATGGAGACTGCCGCGGCGATGACCACTGTCAGCATCCACCTGTGGCGTGGCAGCCGGAGGGCCACAATAACGCCAAAGGGTACGAACAAGGCAATGTTGGCGGTGAATTCAATGCTCCGGTAGCTGATAAGCCACCGCGGCACTCCGCGGCTGTGCAGCCACTGGAGAAGATGGCTGAGAGCTCCGTCAATTGGTCTGTCTACCGGTGAAGGCCAGAACAAGATAGCCATCAGGGCAAAGAAGTAAGCTATGCCCAAAGCAATGGCCACCTTGTGGCTGACTGTATTCACGTCCTTATTCTAAGGGAGCTCATGCACTCGCGTTGAACATAGTGATGGCCCAAAGCCAAGGGCTTCGGGCCATCACTATGTTCAGCACGGAACGTGGATCTTTTGCGGTGCGTTATGCGTTTTCTGCATTACGGCTGCGGCGGCGTGAGACTACCACGGTGCCAACACCTGCTGCGAGTGCGCCAGCGCCAACAATCGACCAAGCGATAACGCGGTTACGTCCCGTGAAGTGGTGTAGTTTCCCGTTGCTTGGCATCGAATTTCTGATGTGAAGAGCCATCGTGCGATGGTCAGTGAGTACCGATCAAAGAACTCACAAAGGAC
>NZ_JBTNDB010000022.1:0-63624 GCF_054511175.1 Arthrobacter sp. Sr24
GGGCCAGCTCCACAGTAGTGGAGCTGGCCCGCCCGTTGATCTCCGGCATGGAACTAGTTGTCACGTCCGGATTCATTCTCAGCGGATTCGTCCACAGCAGAGGCGCCCTCAGCAGAGGCACCCTCATCAGATTCGTCCAGATCGGACTCATCCAGATCGGAGGCGTCGAAGGCTTCGAAGCCCTCGGAGTCTTCGTAGCCGTCAATTTCTTCCATGGCGTCTTCGAACTGCTCAATGATGAACTCGGCCAACTGCTCACGAGATTCGATGGGCAAAAATGATGCGTGAACGGCGTTCAGCGTCATTTCCAGAACGGTGTCCAAACCATAGCCGAAGGTCTCCACGAGGAGCCCAAATTCCCCGGTCAGGGTCACTCCGCTCATGAGCCGGTTATCGGTGTTGACGGTGATGTTGAAGCCCAGCTGATGCAGCAGCTCAATGGGGTGTTCGGAAATGGTGCTGCCAAATGCGGCGCTGGCACCAGTCTGCAGGTTCGAGGATGGGCACATCTCCAACGGGATCTGACGGTCTCGGACCCACTGCGCCAGATCGCCCAAGGTGAGCGTGCCGACGTCGTGCCCGTCTTCTTCCTGAACATCGAGGTGGATGTCCTCGGCGATGCGCACCCCGTGGCCCAGCCGCAGCGCGCGGCCGTGGACCAGTGCGTCCTGGATGCTTTCAAGCCCGGCACCCTCACCGGCGTGGACCGTGGCCGGGAAGTTGTTCTCCGCCAGGTAGGTGAAGGCCTCGGCGAAGCGGGAGGGCAAGAAGCCTTCTTCCGCACCGGCCAGGTCAAAGCCCACCACGCCGTTGTCGCGGTGGCGCACGGCCAGCTGGGCGATTTCAGCGCCACGATCGGCGTGGCGCATGGCTGTGAGGATCTGGCCGACCTCAATGTAGCCGCCCGCCTCATCCACCGAATCCATGCCCTCTTCCAGGCCTTCTTGGACGGCTTCTACGGCCTCATCCAGGGAAAGTCCGGCGGTCAGGTGCTGCTCCGGAGCCCAACGAACTTCGCCGTACACCACTCCGTCTTCGGCGAGGTCTTCTACGAATTCTTTGGCGACCCGGACCAGCGCATCGTGCGTCTGCATGACGGCAACGGTGTGCTCGAACGTTTCGAGGTACTGCTCCAGCGAGCCGGAGTCGGCCGATTCCAGGAACCAATTGCGTAGTTCCGTAGCCTCGGTGGCGGGCAAGGTATGCCCGGCCTCGGCAGCCAACTCAATGATGGTTTCGGGGCGGAGCCCGCCATCAAGGTGATCGTGCAGGGACACTTTGGGCAATGATTTAAGGTCCACAACGGGAATGGAAATGCCTGGGTGTTCTGAAGTTGAGTTAGTCACAAACCCACTCTAGGGATGAGCCGGGCCCGGCGCTAGTTGGACGCGGGCTTAGTGCCAGTGAATTCCGGCCCCACAGTGGCACGTGGGTCATCTTAACGTCCGACGCCGGCCACCTCCACAGCGTGTCCGTCACCTTCTCCGGCGTCGGACGCTTCATCAAAGATGGGCTCAGCGGACTCATCCGTAGTAGCTGACAGAACGGCGGAATCCTTGTGGCTGCGGCGATCCAGGTAGCGATGCACCCACTTCAGTACGTGGTCCACCAGGATGCCAATCACAACGGCAAAAACGATGGCGATGCCCACCCCAAGCAGGGGATTATCGTGGACCCATCGTCCGGCGAAAGTGCCCACGGCCACTGAGTAACTAGCCCACGTCACCACGGCGATTCCATCCAAAAGCGCAAACCTTCGCCAGGGAAACTGGGTGGCTCCGGTGGTGAAATTAACCGCGATCCGCCCCACGGGGACGTATCGGGCGGTAAAGATCAGAACCGCTCCGCGCTTATCTAATTCCATGCCCGCCCACGCAAAGGCCTTCGCGATGCGGGGGCGGCGCATCCACGCGAAGCGTCGAACTCCCAGTTTGCGCCCTAACCAATAGGCGATGTTGTCACCAATCATGGCACCCACCGAGGCGACCAGGATCAGCAGCCAAATATTGGGGTAACCGGTCCGGGATGCAATGGATGCCAGCGCCACAAGGGCTGTTTCGCTGGGCAAGAACAAGAAGAAACCATCGATCAGGCAGAACAGCGCCACCAGTGGAATAACCCACCATTGAGCAGCGGAGTGTTCGATCATGATGTTGATCTGGTCTATGAGGTGCAAAAAGTCCACCGTGAGTTTCTTCCTCTTCTGTGGTGGGTATCTCGTTCAAGCCTCCCACGCACAACGAGCTGAGGAATCAACCCAGCGGAGGATATTTTCACGCGAGGTGTACGCCTTTGGGCTAAGGACCTACCGCTGGCAACACATACCAAGAGCGACAGCGGATGCCGCACCGCCCGCCGCCGCACGGCCCAAAGACATGGGACGGGCGGCCAGGACATTGTCTTGGCCGCCCGTCCCATGTGCCGCGTTGACTGCGCTAGCGTCACCGAAAAAACGGTAATTGCTGCGCTAGTGTCTGTAGTTCGGGCGGTTAGGCGATGCGGTCGATGATGAGCTTTCGTGCTGTGCGGGTACCTTCGCCGTCGGGGGCGATGGCTACTGCATCTTCGAGTGCTTCTCTGGCCCCGGCGAACTTCTCCGGAGTGTCAGTCAGCAGGGTCATGAGCGGCTCACCGGCGCGCACCACGTCTCCTGGTTTGGCGTGCATGCGCACTCCGGCCCCGGCTTGCACCGCGTCTTCCTTGCGGGCCCGCCCTGCTCCTAGACGCCAGGCGGCAACGCCCACAGCCATGGCATCCAAGCCCACTAATACGCCGTCGGCCGGGGCCACAATGACCTCAGATTCCCGCGCTACCGGCAGTGCAGCGTCGGGATCCCCACCCTGGGCGCGGATCATGCGCCGCCACACATCCATGGCGCGGCCGTCCTTGAGTGCAGCCGCCGGATCGGCACCGCGAATGCCAGCAGCGTCCAACATCTCTTGCGCCAGCTTCACGGTCAGTTCCACCACATCAGCCGGACCACCGCCAGCCAACACCTCTACCGACTCCTGTACTTCAATGGCATTACCGGCGGTCAACCCCAGAGGTGTGGACATGTCCGTCAAGAGCGCCACGGTGTTGACTCCGGCGTCCTTGCCCAAGGCCACCATGGTTTGCGCCAGCTCCCGGGCTTGCTCCACGGTTTTCATGAATGCCCCTGAACCCACCTTTACATCCAAGACCAAGGCAGCGGTGCCCTCGGCAATCTTTTTGCTCATGATGGAGGAAGCAATCAACGGGATGCACTCAACTGTTCCAGTCACATCACGTAGGGCGTACAACTTCTTATCGGCCGGGGCCAGGTTTCCGCCAGCAGCACAGATCACCGCACCCACATCGGAGAGCTGGCGCAGCAGCTGATCATGACTGACATCTGCACGCCATCCGGGAATGGCCTCAAGCTTGTCCAAGGTGCCGCCGGTGTGGCCCAATCCCCTACCGGATAGCTGTGGCACAGCTGCGCCAAATACGGCCACTAGTGGTGCCAGCGGAAGGGTGATCTTGTCCCCCACCCCGCCGGTGGAGTGCTTGTCTGTGGTGGGCATGGGGGCACCGGCACTGTTGCGCAGCCCGCTGAAATCCAACGTCTCCCCCGAGGCGATCATGGCCGCCGTCCACTGAGAGATCTCTTCCCGATCCATGCCGTTGAGCAGGATCGCCATGTTCAAAGCGGCCATCTGTTCTTCGGCTATTTCACCGCGTGTGTAGGCGGCAATGGTCCAGGCGATTTGTTCCGGGCTGAGTTTGCCACGGTCGCGCTTGGTGGCAATGATGTCAACGGCAGCGAAGTTACCTAGCGATGTCACAAGCTACTCCTTCAAGTTCTCGGGGCCAAAGGCGTCGGGCAGGATCTCATCCATGGTTTTGATACCGGAGGATGTCATGATCTGGGTGCTCGCCGTGCTGAATTCAAAGAGGAGCTGCCGACAGCGGCCACACGGCATGAGGATTTCTCCCTTGCCATCAACGCAGTAGAACTCTGTGATGAGTCCCCCGCCATTCATCCGTGCAGCACCCACCATGGTGCATTCGGCGCAGAGCGTCAGCCCAAAACTGGCGTTCTCCACATTGCAGCCGGACACAATGCTGCCGTCTGCAAGCCGGGCCGCTGCCCCCACAGGGTAGTTGGAGTAGGGGGCGTAGGCGTGATTCATGGCCGCGGTGGCGGCTAGGCGCAGAGGCTCCCAGCCGCCGTCGTTCGTGGTATCAGGCATGTATTACTCCTTGATGTAGGGTTCGCCATCGGCGGCCGGGGCCAGTGCCCGCCCCACGAAGCCGGAGACTGCCAAGATGGTCAGCGCGTACGGCAGCATGGCCAGGAACTGGCCATCGATCGGGGTGCCAGCGAGCGAGAGGATACTTTGCAAGTTGCCTGCCACACCGAACAGCAGCGCCGCCAAGGCTGCGCCAATGGGGTTCCAGCGGCCAAAGATCAGCGCGGCCAGCGCAATGAAGCCCAGCCCACCGGTCATGTCCTTACTGAAGCTACTCACGGCAACCAGCGTGAAGTACGCTCCACCAATGCCGGCCACGGCACCGCCGGCCAAAACGTTCAGCACGCGGGTGCGGTTGACGTTGATGCCTACGGTGTCGGCCGCCTTGGGGTGTTCGCCCACGGCACGCACGCGCAAACCCCACCGGGTGCGGAACAAACCGAACCAGAGGGCCACCACCAGGATCAGCATGAAGTAGCCAATGATGGACTGCCGGAACAGGGTGGGGCCAATGATGGGGATTTCTGAAAGGAGCGGGATGGGGATGTTGGGCAGGTGCGCCGGCTGGTTGTAAATGGTGAGGCCGTCCACCTTGGTCTTCATGATCTTCTCGAACAGGAACCCGGTGAGACCGGAGACCAGCACGTTCAGAACCACACCAACAATGATCTGGTTAACCACGTACTTGATGCTAAAAACTGCCAGCAACGCGGACACCAGCACACCCGCCACTGCCGCGGCAAAGAGTCCCGCATAGGCGCTACCGGTGATGGAGGCAACTAGTGCTGCTGTGAAGGCGCCCGCTAGCAGCTGGCCTTCGATGGCAATATTGACCACACCAGCACGCTCGGAGAGCACACCAGACATGGAACCGAACAAGATGGGGGTGGTGATCAGCATGGCACCGGCGAACAAGCCCACCAGAGTGATGTTCTGTGAAGTGGTCCCGCCGATGATCCACACCATCAGGCCCACCACAAAGGCCACCGCGAAGGTCACCAGGACCCACTTAGCGACCTTTCCAGTGTCTCGGGTCTGGCGCCACGCCAGATAGGCCAACGCCACCGAGATGATAGCTACCAGCACACCCATGCCCTTGGCCGGCACCACCAGGTTCGGTACCTGCCAGGCATCTGTGTCTTGGGAAATCCGGAACGTCGCCGTGCCGCTGGGCCCGAGGACAACAAATATCAGCACCGCGAACAGGGCCAAAATTCCAAGCAGGATGGGTAGCTTCCAGCTTCTAACGGCTACCGCATCGGCAACCTTGGGCGTCTCACCCTTGGTGATGATGCTCATGCTGAGACTCCTTCACGGCGAACGTCCTTAATCCGGAAGATGGATCGGACCAGTGGTGGTGCGGCAATGAAGAGCACAATCAATGACTGCACCACGGCCACGATGTCAATGGAGACGTTGGCGTTGATCGCCATGGAGGTTCCACCCGCTTTGAAGGCGCCAAACAAGATGGCGGCGAAGAAGGTCCCCCACGGTTTTGAACGGCCCAACAGCGCCACGGTAATGGCGTCAAAGCCGATGCTGCCGGCAATATCTGCATCAAGTATTTTTTCAGTACCTGCCAGCTGCGTGACGCCAGCCAGGCCCGCCAGACCACCCGAGATCAGCATGACCGTAATGTAGCCGCGGGACACCAACATGCCAGCGGTTCGTGCGGCCTTGGGGTTGGCGCCAATGGCCCGGTATTCAAAGCCCAGCGTGGAACGGTTCAGCAGCCAGGATACGAAGATCACTGCTAAAACAGCCACAATGAGACCTGCGTGGAGGCGGTAGTTGGGGCCCAGGAGTAGCGGGAACATGGCACTTTCATGCATGCGCGGGCTAATCGGGTTGCTGCTGTTGGGATCGCGGAGTTGATTCTTGAGCAGGTACAGCACCAACGAAACGGCAATGTAGTTGAGCATGATCGTCACGATCACCTCATGCGCGCCACTCTTCGCCTTCAAGAATCCAGCGATACCGCCCCACAGTGCACCACCAATGGCGCCGGCCAGCATGACGGCCAACAGGTGGATTCCCGGAGGAAGTTCAATCATGAAACCAACGACGCCGGCAAAGGTGGCACCGAGGATGATTTGGCCCTTGGCGCCAATGTTGAACAAGCCAACCCTGAAGGCCAGCGTCACGGATAGTCCGGAGAGGATCAAGGGTGTAGCAAACGTCAGAGTTTCAAAAATACCCAAACGTCCCTGCCAGGTACGTGAGCCCGGATCGTAGGTGGCGCCTCGCCACAACGCTCCGTAGGCTTCAGAAATAGAGGCCCAAATGGCTTTGAACGTGGCGCTGGGATCGCCAAAGAAGTATCCGGCTGCCGCCGTGACGCGGGCGTCGGTAGCGGCAATCAAGATAGCACCAACAACAAGAGCCACCACCACGGCTAGGACCGAGATCATGGCGCTGCCGCTCATGATCTCGCGAACCACTTGACTGGCATTACCTTCTTTCCCAGCTTTAACGGCTGTGGCCGTTGCCGTTGCACCTGGGGTGCCGGTGGCTCCCGGAATGTTGGGGGCACCAGGGGTGCCCGGAGCGCCCGGGGTTCCTGTTGTCTCTGTTGGCTCTGTTGGTTCTGTTGGCACCGTTGTCTCTGGGGCATTGTCTGCCGGGCCGTTGTTCTTCGGGTCGCTCATGGCTGCACCCCTTCCCCGGTGGTCTCCGAAGGGGTGTCCTTGGGAGTGTCCAAAGTAGTGCCGGGTTCACGTTGAGATTCCATTTGTTCCTGTGCTTCTGCCACGGGCAACCCGGCCATCATGAGACCAAGCAGTGCGCGGCTGGATTTTCCTGGCACGATTCCCATGAGTCGACCAGCGAATAGCACCGCGATCCGGTCGGCCAACTCGAGAACTTCATCTAATTCGGTGGAGACGATCAGCACCGGAGTGCCGGAGTCGCGTTCGGCCACAATTCTCTTATGCAAGAACTCAATAGAACCCACATCCACCCCACGAGTTGGTTGGGAGGCAATGAAAAGCTTCAGAGGTCTGGAGAGTTCTCTGGCCAGGACAACCTTTTGTTGGTTACCGCCGGAGAGCGTATTGGCGGCATCTTGGGAGGTCTGTGCACGGACGTCAAACTCCGCCACCTTCTTAACCGCATTTTCGGCAATGACAGCACGGTTCAAGGTCCCGAGACGCGAATAAGGAGCGCTCTTATACAGATCAAGGATCAGGTTCTCGGCAATGGAAAGTTCTCCCACCAGCCCGTCATCCTGCCTGTCCTCGGGGACAAAACCGACACCGGAATCCAGAACCTGACGGACGCTCTTGCCCACCAGCTCCTTTCCATCCAAGGTGATGGATCCACGCACATGCTTGTGCAGGCCCAACACAGCCTCGGTCAATTCGCTCTGTCCGTTACCTTGAACACCGGCAATGGCGAGAATCTCACCCTGGGACACGCTCAAGGTGACGTCGTCCAAAAGTCTCTGGCCGGCGTCGTTCATGACGGTGAGATTCTTGATCTTGAACGTTTCTGCACCGGGGGTGGCATCAGCCTTGTTCAGCGTCAAGTTGACGGCACGGCCCACCATCAGCTCGGCCAACTCGGTAGTGGAGGCATCCGGGCTGGCTGAACCAACCACTTTGCCGCGGCGGATCACGGTGATGGTGTCAGAAACGGCCTTCACCTCACGCAGCTTGTGCGAGATGAAAACGATGGAGGTTCCACCCGCTTTCAGCTGCGCCATGATGTCCATGAGCTCATCGGTTTCCTGTGGGGTGAGGACGGCAGTGGGCTCATCGAGAATCAGAATTTTAGACTCCCGCACCAGCGCCTTGATGATCTCCACGCGCTGCTGAATACCTACGGGAAGGTCACCAACCAGCGCATCCGGGTCCACATCGAAACCGAACTTGGCGGAAATCTCGCGAATTTTCTTCCGTGTTTTTGCCAAGTTAAGGACGCCGCCAAAGGAGGTCGACTCGGCCCCCAACGCCACGTTTTCGGCCACGGTAAACACCGGGACCAGCATGAAGTGCTGGTGCACCATGCCAATACCGGCCGCCATAGCATCAGCTGGGCCGGAAAAGTTCACGGGAACGTCATCGACAAGGATTTGTCCTGAGCTGGGTGAATACAGCCCGTAGAGGACGTTCATGAGGGTAGATTTTCCTGCCCCATTTTCGCCCAGCAAGCTATGAATCTCCCCCGATTCCACTACTAGGTCAATGTGGTCGTTCGCCACCAGGGAACCAAAGCTCTTGGTGATGCCCCGAAGTTCTAATTTCAACGTTTTAGCCCGTCTGCGAATGTATTGATCACGGCTCGTACAACGGACAGTGGGGGCCGCCGATGGCGACCCCCAATACCCGCTTGCGATTACTACTTAGGGCTGGCCGCGGATTCGACCTTGATGGACCCGTCGATAATGCCCTTCTTGATGTCCTCAAGCTGGGTCTTGGTTTCGGCGGAAATCTCCGCATCGAAGTTGTGGAACGGTGCTAGCGACACGCCACCGTTTTCCAAGGTGCCAATGTAGGGAGTAGCGTCAAACTTTCCGTCCAGATCATCCTTGATCACCGACTCCACAGCTTCACCCATGGTCTTGATGACCGAAGTCAGCAGCACATCCTTGTACGTGGGAGCGGTCAGGAAACCATCGGCATCAACCCAGATCAGCTTGACGTCCTTGCCGTTGCCGTTGGCAGCCAAGATGGCGTCGCCGGCACCCTTACCCAACGGGCCAGCCACGGGCATGATGACATCGGCGCCTTCAGCGATCAGGTTGTTAGTGGTCTTGGTACCTTCCTGAATGATCTCAAAGGTGTTAGCGAAGGAACCCTGCTGGCTGGCAACGTCCCAACCCAGAACCTGGACGTCCTTGCCCTGCTTCTCATTGAAGTAGTCAACGCCCTGGGCGAAGCCATCCATGAAGATGGTGACGGTGGGGATGTTGATACCGCCGAAGGTGCCTACCTTGCCGGTCTTGGATGCCGACGCCGCAACATAGCCGGCCAAGAAAGCGGCCTGGGCCGTGTCATACACAATGGGCTTGACGTTATCGGCCGTGATGGAGTTGTCATCGACAATGGCGTAGTTCAGATCTGGGTTAGCCTTGGCTGCTTCCCCGGTGGCCTCGGCCAAGAGGAAGCCAACGGTGACAGTCAGGTCACAGCCGGCGCTTGCCATCTGGGCTAGGTTCGGAGCAAAGTCTGCCGTGGTGGAAGACTGGGCTTCTTTCATCTGGATGCCCAAGTCAGCAACGGACTTCTCCAAGCCCTCGTAAGAGGACTGGTTGAACGACTGGTCATCAAAGCCGCCGGAGTCGGAGACGATGCAGCCGAGGAAGTCGGCAGCTGCCGGGTTCTCCGAGCTGGCTGCGCTATCGCCACCGGGAGCCGGCGGGGCCTCACCGCAGCCGGTGAGTAGCAGAGCTGTTGCGCTCAGTGCAATGGTGCCAACTAGGGCTCCGCGCTTAAACGTCTTGGTGGTGCTCACGAGCATGTTTTTCAAGGTTCCTCCATCGGTTGGTGGCCTCACTGGAGCCTTGGTGGGCACTGTAGACACTTATCCAACCCCACCTGTGTCCGGAACAACGCTGGCCCAGCTGATGAAGCGAATTTGTTTACCTTGCCACACCCCAGTGTTGCGGCGCTAACAATACCTTAGTGTCATGGCTCACGCGCAACCACCCAGAACGGGCTAGCGCGGTCCATCGTTGGTCAACCGTTACAAACCATGACACGCCCAGATAGCGTTCGGCGCGAGAAACTGCTATTTAGTTGCTCTAGTTACTGGATTCGCGCAGCGTGCGCAGAGCTGCGGCGCACAGAACGCGGATACCCACTGACAGTGCCCGCTCGTCGACAATATAATCGCCGCGGTGAAGATCGTATTCTTCGCCGCCGGGCACGTGCGTACCCAAACGCATGAGCGATCCAGGAATGCCCTGCAAGAACCAGGCAAAGTCCTCGGCTCCCATGGACTGGGGTGCCAGCACCACTGATTCATTCCCCAGTTCGGCCCGGGCGGCAGCCTCGATCACGGCGGTTTCATGCTCGGAGTTGACCACGGGCGGGACACCTCGGGTGTGCTCAAGGAAAACATCCACACCGAAAGGTGCGGCAACTTGCTGCACCACATCATCAAGGAGTTCCCCGGCAGCATGCCAGGCTTCGCGGTCTAGGCAGCGCATGGTGCCGCTCATAACGCCGTGCCCGGGAATTGCGTTCGGGGCCGATCCGGCGTGAATTTGACCCCACACCACGGAGACGCCGCTGCGGACATCCACCCTGCGAGAGAGCACGGCGGGAACGCTAATGGCGATCTGCGCGAGGGCAAATACGAGGTCTTCGGTCAGGTGGGGGCGTGAGGTATGGCCACCACGTCCGGAAAGTTCAATCTTGATGGTGTCCGAGGCGCTGGTGATGGGCCCAATACGGGTACCGATCTTGCCCACCTCGATGCGCGGGTCGCAGTGCAGCGCCATGATGCGGGGGACGCCGTCGAGCGCTCCTTGGTCGATGCAGGACAGGGCGCCACCGGGCATGGTTTCTTCGGCGGGCTGGAAAATGATGCGAACCCGGCCTCCCAGCGGCTGCTGCGCATGCATCCGTGCAAGCACTAGAGCGATGCCCAGCATGGTCGCGGTGTGGAAATCATGGCCGCAGCCGTGGGTGACTCCGTGGTTCCGGGAGGCGAAGGGAAGCCCGGTTTCTTCGATGATAGGCAGGGCGTCAATGTCGCCGCGTAGCGCCGTCGCAATGGGACCTTCGCCGACGTCGACAATCACCCCTGTGCCTTCCAGCCGGCGGGGGGCCAAGCCCGCTGCTAAGAGGTGTTCATAGATTTTCTCTGAGGTGCGGAACTCCTGAAAGGACAGTTCCGGGTGAGCGTGAATGTCTCGGCGGAACTCGATGACTTGGGCCAGGAGCGGCTCCAGCCAGGGGCCTACCAGCTCAGTTGCATCTGTTTCCATCGAGTAATTGCGCACCTTTCACACTCTAATGGTGTCGGCGCCAGGCAGTACTATTAGCTTCCTCGCGTTACGCGGGCGCCCCACCGGGTGTTACGCGGGCGCCCCACCCGGCGCTACAGCACGTCGGTGTCGCCGCGCGCCTTGAGTCCGTCCACGGCCTTTTTGACCAACTGGGAATGTGCGCGGGTGGTGACCAAAAGCGCGTCCGGGGTGTCCACGACCACCACGTCCTGGATACCGATCAGGGCGATGACGCGCTTGGTGTCGGTCACCACGATCCCGGTGCTGTCCTCGGTGAAGACACGGCCGCCTTCACCGATGACCTTCACGTTCTTGTTTTCCTTGGCACTGCTGAGCCGGGCGATCGCGGCAAAGTCTCCCACATCGTCCCAGCTGAAGTCGGCGGGAATAACAGCGACATCTCCAGCATCAGCGGCGGGTTCCGCTACTGCGTAGTCAATGGCAATCTTGGGCAGCGTGGGCCAGATTCGGTTCTTGACGGCAATCCTGTCCGGGGTGTCCCAGGCGGCGGCAATTTCCATCACCCCGGCATATAGCTCGGGCTCGTTGGCTTTAAGGTGGCGCAGCATCAATTCCACCGGAGCCACGAACATGCCGGCGTTCCAGTTGTACTCACCGCTGGCAAGGTAGGTCTCGGCGATTTCTTCGCTAGGTTTTTCTACGAACTTGACCACGGTGTGGGCGCTGGGCGCACCAGCAATCTCCAGCGGCTCACCGGTGCGGATGTATCCGAATCCGGTGGATGCGTGAGTGGGCTTAATGCCGATGGTGACAATCTTGCCCGTGGCCGCTGTGTATATGGCCTCGCGCACGGTCTCTTGGAACTTCTCCACCGGGCTGATGACTTGATCGGCCGCGAAGGATCCCATGATCGTGGCCGGATCGCGGGTATAGAGGATGGCGGCGGCTAGCCCAATGGCGGCCCCGGAGTCCTTAGGCTCGGTTTCTAGGACTAGGTTTTTGTCAAGGATTTCCGGCAGCTGACGGCACACGGCTTCGCGGTGAGCTTCCCCCGTAACCAGCAGTATCTTTTCGCCGCTGAGTGGTTCCAAGCGATCGTACGTGGCGCGGATCAGGGTGCTGCCGCTGCCGGTCAGATCATGCAGGAATTTAGGCGCTGCTGCGCGAGAAAGCGGCCACAGCCGGGTGCCGACGCCACCGGCCGGAATGACTGCGTAGAACCTGTCCAGGGGATCCGTAGCGGACTGCCCGGGGTAATTCACATTTTGCGTATTCATCAAGACCACCATAGGCGATGGGCCCGTAGTGACGGGCTCAGAAGCGCTTTAGACACTGTGTGATCTTGAAAGGTCCGCCCAGGGTAGGAGGCTTCACTGCTAGCCGGGCACACCGGCGTCGTACCTCAGATCGTCCTAAAGATCGTCCTTCGGGTCGCCCTGAAGACGGTCGAAGTGGAGACAGGCAAACGGGAAGATGACGGCATCCACGATGCGCCAAAAGAGCCACATTCCGCCATTTTTCGCTCCCACTGTGATTTGATGCATAGAGCAAGGAGTGCCTAAGTTGAATATGCTGTTAGCTAAGCCTAAATTTAGGCTCAAGTATGAGTGCTCACGCCGTGTGCGTTTCCCCGCGTGGAACCACGCCAGCGCAACGGTGACGCAGGGAAGGTTTAATCAGTGCCGACAAAACCAGCTGGCACTCTGTATCGCGGCCGAGAAGGCATGTGGTCCTGGGTGGGACACCGTATTACCGGTGTAGTGATTTTTATTTTCTTGTTGGTGCACGTCCTCGATACCTCATTGGTGAGGGTTTCTCCTGAGGCGTACACAGCAGTCATTGGGGCGTATAAAAACCCCATTATGGGTTTGGGTGAAGCGGGTCTGGTCGCCGCAATCGTGTTCCACGCCTTCAACGGCCTGCGCATTATTGCCATCGACTTCTGGAAGAAGGGCCCCAAGTACCAGCGTCAGCTGCTCTGGGGTGTCTTGGCCCTGTGGGCTGTGACGATGATTCCGTTCTTGATCCGTCACCTCACCATTGTCTTCTCCAATTTCTTCGGGGGGCACTAAATGAGTACCGACTCCATCGCAGCACCGCGCTCTAACAGCGCGCATTCGCCTAAGTACAAGCGCAACAAGGGCACCAATTCAAGCTTTGAAATGTTCGCTTGGTTGTTCATGCGCCTCTCCGGCGTCATCTTGATCGTGCTGATCTTCGGCCACCTCTTCGTGAACCTCATGGTCGGCGAAGGCATCCACGCCATCGACTTCGGTTTTGTGGCTGGTAAGTGGGCCGATCCGTTCTGGCAGATCTGGGATCTGGCTATGTTGTGGCTGGCTCTGCTGCACGGCACCAACGGTGTCCGCACCATCATCAACGACTACGCAGAGCGCGACGGCACCCGGATGGCCCTCAAAACCATCCTCTACATCGCCACCGCGGTCATCATCGTTTTGGGCACCTTGGTCATCTTCACCTTTGATCCTTGCCCTCCCGGTGCAGTTATTGATCTTCCGTCCTTCTGCCCCGTCCCCTAACTAGGGAACTGCCCAGTCCTTGAGGGTCCGGCATAGGCAAGAAGTGAACACCAGCGTTTAATGCAGTAAATGAGAGAAAGAGCATCCAGTATGCAGGTCCACAAATACGACGTCGTAATCGTCGGGGCCGGTGGCGCAGGAATGCGTGCCGCCATTGAATCCGGACAGCGTGCCCACACCGCCGTTCTGACCAAGCTCTACCCCACCCGCTCCCACACCGGTGCAGCACAGGGCGGCATGTGTGCAGCCCTTGCCAACGTGGAAGAGGACAACTGGGAGTGGCACACCTTTGACACCGTCAAGGGTGGCGATTACCTAGTTGATCAGGACGCTGCGGAGGTCATGGCCAAAGAAGCCATCGACGCCGTGATCGACCTCGAAAAGATGGGCCTGCCGTTCAACCGCACGCCCGAGGGCCGCATTGACCAGCGCCGCTTCGGTGGCCACACCCGCGATCACGGTAAGGCCCCGGTTCGCCGTGCCTGCTACGCCGCAGACCGCACCGGTCACATGATTCTGCAGACCCTGTACCAAAACTGCGTCAAGCACAACGTCGAGTTCTACAACGAGTACTACGTTTTGGATCTGCTCACAGTGGAAGAGGAAGCCACCCGCGCGGACGGCACCATCTACCTGCAGAAGAAGATTGCTGGCGTGGTCTCCTACGATCTGGCCACCGGCGAACTGCACGTCTTCCAGGCCAAGTCCGTCATTTTGGCTACCGGTGGAGCAGGCAAGGTCTTCAAGACCACCTCCAACGCGCACACCCTGACCGGCGACGGCATGGGCATCGCGTTCCGCAAGGGCATCCCCCTGGAAGATATGGAGTTCTTCCAGTTCCATCCGACAGGTCTGGCCGGTTTGGGCATTCTGCTCTCCGAGGCCGCCCGTGGTGAAGGTGCCATCTTGCGTAACTCTGAGGGTGAGCGCTTCATGGAGCGTTACGCCCCCACCATCAAGGACTTGGCTCCGCGCGACATCGTGGCTCGTTCCATGGCTAACGAGGTTCGTGAAGGCCGCGGTTGTGGCCCGAACAAGGACTACGTTCTCCTTGACCTGACTCACCTGGAGCCGGCGCACATTGACGCCAAGCTCCCGGATATCACCGAGTTTGCCCGCACCTACCTCGGTGTGGAGCCGTACACGGAGCCGGTCCCGGTATTCCCCACGGCTCACTACGCCATGGGCGGTGTTCCTACGAACATCACTACCGAGGTTCTGCAGGACAACGACACCATCATCCCCGGTTTGTACGCCGCCGGTGAAGTTGCTTGCGTTTCCGTTCACGGTTCAAACCGTTTGGGCACCAACTCGCTGCTGGACATCAACGTGTTCGGTAAGCGTGCCGGTGTGGCCGCGGCTGAATACGCCAAGACCGCTGACTGGGTTGAGCTGCCGGAGAACCCGGAAGCTGACACCCGTGCTCTGCTGGACCACGTCCGTACGTCCGACGGCGGCGAGAAGGTTGCGCTGATCCGTAAGGATCTGCAGGACACCATGGACGCGAACATGCAGGTGTTCCGCACCGCTGACTCCATTGATACGGTGCTGGCAGATATTGCTTCCTTCGAGGAGCGCTACTCACGCATCACCGTCCAGGACAAGGGCAAGCGATTCAACCTTGATCTGCTCGAGGCTGTTGAACTGGGCTTCCTGCTAGAACTGGCCAAGGTCATGACGGTTGCTGCCCTGCACCGTCAGGAATCCCGTGGTGGACACTACCGCGAGGACTTCCCGGACCGCGATGACGAGAAGTTCATGAAGCACTCCATGGCGTACTTGGATTCCAACGTCACGGTAGAAAGCTCCGAAGAGAGCATTGCCGGCATCCGTCTGGAAACCAAGCCTGTTGTTGTCACGCGTTACCAGCCGATGGTGAGGAAGTACTAATGAGCGCCGTAGAAACTGAATTGCCGGAGCCGGCATCAAAGATCGAACTTCCCGCGCACCTCGGTGGCGGCGGAGAGATCCCCACCTTTGACGTCACCTTGCGTGTTCGCCGCTATGACCCCGAGTTCTCGGAAGAGTCAAAGTGGGAAGACTTCACCATGACCATGTACGGCACCGACCGCGTGTTGGATGCTCTGCACAAGGTCAAGTGGGAGCAGGACGGTTCGCTGTCCTTCCGCCGTTCCTGCGCTCACGGCGTGTGCGGTTCCGATGCCATGCGCATCAACGGCCGCAACCGTTTGGCGTGCAAGACTCTGCTCAAGGACCTGGACACGTCCAAGCCCATCACGGTCGAACCCATCAAGGGCCTGCCCGTCGAGAAGGACCTGATCGTGGACATGGAACCCTTCTTCCAGTCCTTCCGTGAGGTCATGCCGTTCTTGATCAACCGCGATCACGAACCCACCAAGGAGCGTCTGCAGTCTGCCGAGGACCGCGAGCGTTTTGACGACACCACCAAGTGCATCCTGTGCGCGGCGTGCACGTCATCTTGCCCCGTCTTCTGGACCGATGGCCAGTACTTCGGCCCGGCAGCCATTGTGAACGCGCACCGCTTCATCTTTGACTCCCGCGACGACGCAGGCGATATGCGTCTGGAGATCCTCAACGACAAGGAAGGTGTGTGGCGTTGCCGCACCACCTTTAACTGCACCGAAGCATGCCCCCGCGGCATCCAGGTCACCCAAGCAATTGCCGAGGTCAAGCAAGCCATCTTGGCTCGCCAGATCTAGCGTTTGCTGCTCTTCTCGAAAGCGCCGCTCCTCTGATGGGGGCGGCGCTTTTGTGTTCTGTTCGGGTGCTTCTGTTGTCTCCCCCGTTCCCTCCCGCTTCACCGGCTCCTCCCTCTCATCTCTCCCCTCCCTCTCATGGACGACGGCGGGATCCTCCCTTGCGCCGCCCCCGGCACCTGCCGTTTCCCGCCCCGATTTAGCCGTTTCCCGCCCCGTCTTTGCCGAGTCAGACGGACACACGTCGAGTCAGACGATCCGCAGCGTCTGACTCGAAGGCCTTCCGTCTGACTCGACGCAGGCGAGGTTATCCACAGGTTCGAAAGTCAACCGTTCGGCGCCAGGTTTTCGTATCATGCTGGATATATGAGCCAGTCATCAAGTTTCTTCAAGCACGACGCCGGAGCCTCCCCGGGGGCACGCCTGCCGACATTGCCCCCGTACTGGGCATCGTACCGGCGCAGAGCCCAATCACGGCACGATTCCTCGCCGCATTTCCTTCCCAGAGAATTGCGTGGCGTACCACCCAATTGCTAGATGCCGGCTTCGGGCAGCGCCAAGTGCAACTGCTGGTCTCCAGCGGGGTGTTGTTGCGAATGCGCCAAGGCGCCTACCTACGGGCATCCCACTGGAACTCTTTGTCCGAGAATGCGCGTGAGCGGACGGTCATCTTCATCCACTCCTACGGTACTCAAGCAACCTCCGCGGCCGGATTCGTCTACAGCCACACCCCCGCTGCCAGGCTTCACCGCCTATCCCTGTGGGGACCTGACACCTTGATTCACGTGACACAAGCCAATACACCATCGAGTGCGGGTTCCGATTCGCGCACCCGTATTCACAAGGGGAAACTCCCCCGCAGTGACGTCACGGAGATTGACCAGATGCAGGTGACAACTCTGGAACGGACCGTGGTGGACTGTTGCCTCACGATGCCGTACAAACAAGCCCTCATTCTCACCGACCATGCACTCCGCAAAGGCGCCTCCCTGCAGAGACTCTTGGAAGCTGCAGACCGGCTGGGACAGCACCGTGGCGTGCGAACCTTGCGGCGGGTATTGACCCATGCCAACGGGCTCTCTGAATCCCCCGGTGAGACGCTGACTCGTGACCTTTTGCGAGAGCTGAACATTGAAGCCCCAACACTTCAGCACTGGATCCACACCCGAAAAGGAAACCACCGCGCCGACTTCGCCTGGGTGGAAAAGCGTGTAGTTCTCGAGTTCGACGGCAAAGCCAAGTACTTCGACTACAGACCAACAGATGAGGCTGTTCTGCTGGAACGCCAACGTGAATCTGCACTGGTCGAGGCCGGGTGGGCGGTGATCCGTCTCGAGTGGAAAGACCTGTTCAACGCGGCCTACGTCAAGGCGAAAGTTCTAGCGGCCCTCAACCGCTGAGCTCGAGTCAGACGGAGAGCCATCCAGTCAGACGTTGCGCATCGTCTAAGTCGACACCGCTCCTTCTGACTCGGCGAGGAATGGCCCGGGCCGGAGGCGAAGTCGGTAAGGACGGGGCAGTCAGGCAAGGCGGCGTAGTTACCGCTTCCTGCGCGGGCGAAGATCTGCCGCCAGCACGGCGGCGATCGCGGCGGAGATCAAATACACCTGGCTAAGCAAGAAGAACCAGACAAACAGGCCCAAAATAACGGCAAAGGGTGCCAGCAACGTGTTGTTGGTTATCCCGCTCAGTAGCAACGCGCTGAAGTACCGCAGCACAGTAGCTCCGACCCCGGAGAACAAGGCGGCCAGCAAGAGGACTCGTTGCCGCATGTGCACTCGAGAGGCGATGCTGTACATGATCATGGCCACGGCAACATCCATAATGAGCATCAAGACGATGGAGCTTAATTGGGCTGTGGCACCGGTCAGGAAACTGCCCAAGCCCAGAAGGTCGCTGAGGGTTCCCATGGCCGCGGTGCTTAGCAGTCCCAACCCACTGGTCAGTATCAGTGCCACGGCCAGCACCAGCAGCGTCACACCGTCGCGCACCTTCGAGAGTACCGGGTTGGTCCGGTCCCGTGCCAAGCCAAGCATGGAACGGATACCTTCGCGCAGGCCATTGATCCAGCTCATGGCGGTCACGATTAACGCGAGCAAGGAGATCAGAAGCGTGGCCCCGAAGCCCTCGGTGCCTAGGAGTTGTTCGGGGGTAGCCAAGCCGCCGTCGCCGGTATCGATCAGGCCTGGAGTGCTCTCGGCGACCAGCTCGATCACGGCGTCACGCAGCGCATCATTTCCCGCTGCGAACATGCCAAAGAGGGCAAATCCCGCAACGAGCATGGCGCCGACTGAGAAAAACATCAAGTAGGCGTTGCCCGCGGCCAACAGAGGACCACGGCGGCGCGAGTAAAGATTCCACACGCGCAGGGGAAACTTCTGCGCGGCCCAGGCATTGAGCCACAGAAACCCTGTGGTGAGCTGTCGCCAAGGGCCGCCGTTTGCACGCGCAGCGGCAAAATCTTCACGCTTGCCGACGGTCCATTTGGCCAGAGCCCTACGGTCCAGCGGACTGGGCGGAGGATTCTCGGGAGCGGCCATGGGGCGTTTGGCAGCCACGCCGGGAGCTACGAATCCCGGAAAATGGCCAACCTCTTTAGGCGACCTATGTTCTGGTTGCTCCCCCAAGTCTCAGCTCCTCCCGCAGCGCCCATGTGCCTTCAATGTAGTCGAAGAGACCAATGCTGGTCACCTCAAATTCGGCCTCGAAATCATCCATCTCTACTTTTGAGCGCGCCATCGTCTCAGCGTCGAGAGCATGAGCAATGGTCAGGTGCGGATGGAAAGAGAATTCGAGCAGGTGCTCCAAGGGGCCTTCGAGTAACTTGGCGTGCAGGGCGGCACACTCCGTCGCACCATCGACAACGTTGAGGAACACCACGGGCGAGACTGGCTCAAACGTCCCAGTCCCCCGCAGCGAGAGCTTAAACGGTGCGGACTCTGCCGCCACTTCACGCACGTGAGCCTCGGCAGCCGCCCATGATTCCCATGCCCGCCCCGAGACCAGCGTGATGTGAGGAGCTACGACGGCGGTTCCCGGCCCTGCGTACATGGCCCGCTTCGCACCCAGAACTTCAGCCAGGGACGGCGGCAGCGAGATGACCACGCCCAAGCTGTCGGTGTGCGGAACTGCTGTGGCTCCGCTCTGGCCTATACCTGGCACTGTTAGCCGACCGCCCCGAGCGGAGGAAGGAAACCGACCTTAGCGTAGACATCCGCGAGAGTGACCGATGCTATTTCGCGAGCTTTCGCAGCACCGTGAGCCAACAGCGAATCCAGTTCGGCCGGATCATCGAGCAGCTCGAGTGTGCGGGCCCGAATGGGTTCCAACCGAGCCACGACGGCCTCGGCCACATCCACTTTCAGGTGGCCGTACATCTTGCCCTCATACTCAGTCACCAAGGTATCAACAGGCTTGTTCGTCAGTGTTGAAAGAATTTCCAACAAGTTGGTAACACCGGGTTTCGTTGCGCGATCGTGGGCAATGACCGTATCGGCGTCGGTGACCGCTGACTTGATGCGCTTGGCGGTCACCTTGGGATCATCGAGAAGGTTGATCAAACCGTTGGGACCCGATGCAGACTTGGACATCTTCGACGTCGGATTTTGCAAGTCATAAATGCGTGCGCCCTCCTTCTGAATGAAGGCTTCCGGCACCACGAAGGTGTCACCAAAACGGAAGTTGAAGCGTTTGGCTAGATCCCGGGCGAGCTCCACGTGCTGGCGCTGATCATCGCCCACCGGAACGCCTTGAGGACGGTAGAGCAAGATGTCAGCCGCCATCAGGACCGGGTAAGTGAACAGTCCCACGCTGGCCGAATCGGCGCCGCCCTTGGCCGACTTGTCCTTGAACTGGGTCATGCGGGACGCTTCGCCGAACCCCGTAATACAGTTCAGGACCCAGGCAAGCTGGGCGTGTTCTGGTACATGGGACTGGACAAATAAGGTGGACTTTTCAATGTCGATGCCACCGGCGATGTACTGTGCCGCCGTCTTGCGGGTGCGATCACGCAATTCTGCCGGGTCCTGCTCCACCGTAATGGCGTGCATGTCCGGGATAAAGAACAGCGTCTGGTAATCGTCCTGGGTTTTGACCCAGTTGACCAAGGCCCCCAGATAGTTGCCGAGGTGCAGGCTGTCGCCGGAGGGTTGCATTCCGGAAAGGACGCGGGGACGTGCTGTGGTTTCACTCATGATGGTTGAGAAGTCCTTTAGAACTTGTAGTCGACAACAAGCGGAGCATGATCTGAGAAGCGTTCCTCGTAGGACGCCGCCCGGTCCACCACACAGCTCTGCGCCTTGGCCGCGAGGCCGGGGGTGGCTGCGTGGTAGTCGATCCGCCAGCCGGTGTCGTTCGTGAAAGCTTGTCCGCGGTTAGACCACCAGGTGTAGGGGCCATCCACTTCGCCAGCAAGTTCCCGGGCCACGTCCTTGTAGCCGATTTCCTCGCCGAAGAAACGGTCAAAGTAGGCGCGCTCTTCAGGCAAGAATCCGGAGCGCTTGACGTTGCCTTTCCAGTTCTTAATGTCCAAGGTTTTGTGGCCCACGTTGAGGTCACCCACCACCAAAGCGTGATCACTAGCTGCAGCGAGTTCGGGCAGGCGCCCGATCATGGTGTCCAAGAAACGGAACTTGTCATCCTGTTTCGGGGTGCCAACTTCACCCGAATGAACGTAGGCGCTAACCACTGTCAAGGTCTGGGGCGTGCCATCGGCACCTTGGATCACGTAGTCGGCCTCAACCCAGCGGCCGGTGGTGGCAAAGTAATCATCGCCAATTCCGCTGCGGGTGGCGAACGGCTCCAGCACATCCTTACGCGTGGCAATCAAAACACCAGCACGGCCCTTGGCTTCGGCTTCAGCGTGCAGCACGTGCCAGTCATCGCCCAAGAATCCCTGCACAATGGCGTCGGGTGCGCGGACTTCCTGAAGGCACAAAATGTGCACATCACGGTCCGCGAGCCAAGGGCCCATACCGTTCTTGTAGGCGGCTCTGATGCCGTTGACGTTGACGCTTGCGATCCTCAAATGACCGTTTTCAATACCGTTGCTCACTTGCTCCACCTTACCCGCAGAGACCCCAGGAATCCTGCTATGCCACCCCAGCTAATGCCATCTTCGGCACTTCTATTGACCGCTATTAGTCGATGATGACGCCACTGACCGGCTCGTCGCCGTTGCCGGCCGTATCGCCCTGGCGAGCTGCGTTCTTCTTGAGCATGGCGGCATCCATTTTCGCTTCCTGCTCTTCCCAGTCCGGATTGATCATGCCACGGCCGTTGGCGGCAGTGATGTCAATGGTGTCCAACGCGCGTGCCACCATGTCAGGATCCTTACCCAAGTACTCCTTAATGACGCCCACCTGGACGTTGATGATCTTGAAGGAGTGGTCCAACTTCAACTCGCGCGCCTTTTGCGCCGAGCGGGAGCCGGAGTCCTGGGCTACCAGGTGAGTGCCGCCGTCGGACGGGGCATTGGCACTGTTTTGCTGCGCCATCTGGGCCTGTGCGAGCGCAACTTGGCGGGCGCCAAATGCTGCGGCCTTGTGCACACCCATGTAGACGGCGGTGGAGAGCACCAGCCAGCCGAACGCGATGACGGCGATGACCCAGCCCAGTACGGTCATGTTGTTGGCGGCCATCACCACGGCCACGAGGAATACGATCGCCAGCACAATGGTGCCAAGGCCCGTAAATTTGCTGGGTTTGGACATTTTGCTGGATACAGGAGAAGTCATGACTCCATTCTCTCAAATCCCCGGCCGCTCCGGGACCGCCTTCCACCAGCGGCGAACGTGGGCGCTGCCGTCGGGCCGCGAAGAGGCGGGGCGGCGGTCACGTCGAAGGGGCGGCGGGAGTGGGGTGGCGTGCCGTGGACGCCGGAACTGAGTGGCGGATGCCGCTGGAAATGCTCCGCGCCGCCAATCCTGCCTGCCACCTTCAACTATGCCGTCGATATTGCTCCGCGCCGCCAATATATCGACGGCACAGAGCATTATCGACGGCGGCATCTGGCGAGCGTCTTATTTGAAGGGATTCCAGGCGGCGGCTGGGGCCAACGCGGATAATCCTCCTCGCAGCAACAGGAACCCCACGATCCCCAGCACCCAGAGCACTGTTTCGCTGCTGAATTTCCCCATTTTTGCGCTGACACGGTGCAGTAGCGGGTCGAGCTTGGTGCCGACCGCGGCACGCAGTCCGAGCAGGATTAGTGCGGGCACCAGCATGAGAAGACAGTACGCAACGAGCAGACCAATAGCCCCCAACAGTGGCAGTGTTGAGTTGGACAAGAATCCGATGGCCACCAGATACGGCACCATGGTGGGCAATTCCAACAGGCCAGCAACCAGGGCCAAACCCACCATGCCGCCCGGACTGCACAAGGCTGTGGAGAGCCGCTTCTGCCACTTGAGCTCAGCGGGAGCGGGCACCTGGGTTCCGGAACCGGCGTCGAACTTCCCCGCAGACAGCGCTACTTTCGCACGCTTTTTCGCGGGATCGGGCCGTAACGCGTAGGCCAGCAGGGAACCGCCGCCGATCACCATGGCCCACTGGACGGCCGGGATCTGGGTTAGCGAACCGGCGTTCATGCTGCTGATAGCCCAGCCGGCGCCGCTGAGAATGGCGACGCCCACCAGCAGATAGAACCCGGCAAGCACGCCTAGGTACAGCAGGATTCGTGGGAGTATGCGGCGCGCATCCGGACGCAACAGCAGCCAAAGCGGAATCAGGAGCGTGCCGATGCTGGTGCTGTCAATGAGGGCCAGCAACGCTAATTGTGCATACAGTGCGGTGGTCAAGTCTCCAGCCTGTCAACGGGGGCCGGGCGCGGCATCGGCCATGAGTGGCACACCGGTGTCATACCTTCGTCGCACTTGTGGCGGTTTGCCTTGCCTGCGCTAGTTCTTCAAGGCAATGATGGGCAGATGGAATTCTCCACAGCTCCCAACCAACCGGCTCCGGCGGCTCCGGCCCGTCCCGCACCGTTGTTGCGGTTGCTGCGGTTGCCGCGTCGGCTGGGTCAACGGTTCATGCAGCTCAAAGTGCGCGATCTGGCCAAGATCAAAGTCGAGGATATGGCCTTGGCTGGTGGATACTTCGTATTGTTTGGGCTGATCGATTCCGTCAATCTCAACGGCGTCGGAAGCTTCCAATTGGCGCCTTTCGAATCGGCATGGCCAGCCATTGCGGTGTTGGGTTGCATGGGTGTGCTGTTTCGCCGCTCCTCCCCCACGGCCATGGCGTGGATGTGCGGGGCTGCGGTGGCGGGGTTGCTGCTGGCCGGACATAGCGGGGCCTTTGTTTTAGCTTTTGAGCTCTTCTTTTCCTTGGTGCTGTTCGGCTCGCCCCGCGCTTCCCGGATCGCCTCAAAGATCGCTTGGGTACTGACTGTAGGGGCGGTCGTTGCTACTTTTGCCACCACTTATAACGGCGCTTTGACCGTCACGGTTGGCATCATTGCCGTTGTCACGCTGTTGACCCCTGCCGAGTGGGCCGGCAATCTGCGCAAGGCCCAAGAGCTGGTCAACAGTGAGCACGCCCGCGCCAATGCTGTCGAGGAGGCAGGTCGGCAGCGGCTGCTGGCAGAGCGCAGCGCTCACGATCTCACCCTGGACCGCGAGCGTCAGCACATGGCCCGCGAACTCCACGACGTCCTCTCAGCCCGACTTTCCGCCATCGCACTGCAATCCGGTGCCGCCCTGCACGCCGCCACCGCCCCTGCTGCGCACCGGGATGTTTTGACCCAGATCCGTTCGGAGAGTGTTGCGGGGCTGGCCGAGCTCAATGACATGATCCGCCTCCTGCACACCGGCGTTGTTGCCGAGACCACCGGCAAACTCTCCGATCTGCTCGCCTTGGCGGGCCGGCACAGGGATGCCGGGATGGACCTTTCATACTCCAATGACCTGCGCGACGCCGGGACCTCCCTGCCGCTGTCCGTTCAGACCGCGGTGTACCGAGTGGCCTCAGAAGCACTGGTCAATGCGGCCAAGCACGCCCCTTCCTCCCCAGTGGCTATGCTGCTCACCCAACACGGTGGCAGGGACGATGACCCACCACTACTGGTTTTAACGGTCACCACTCCCCTGCCCACTTCTACCTCTACCCCAACTTCGACCCCGGGCCGCACCGCACCAGCCGCGGCCGGGACGGGAACCGGCGTTCCGAGCATGCATTTCCGCGCCGCCCACGCCGGCGGAACCGTCACAGCAGGGCCGGTAAACGGTGCTTGGCGTGTGGAGTTGAGGCTGCCTGTGACGCCACCTTTAACACCGCCTTCAGTACCAGCTTTGACTCCAGATCTGGATGCTCCACACCAAGGAACTACCCAGCTCATCCAGATCGAAAAAGGACTAGGATCACCGGCATGAGCACGCCTCCTTTACACCGTCCCATCACCGTGTTGCTCGCCGATGACCACGCCGCCATCCGATTGGGCATGCGCATGGTGGTAGACACAGCCCCCGATATGGAAGTGGTAGGCGAAGCTGGTGACGGCGCTCTCGCGGTGAGCATGGCAGGGTCGTTACGGCCCGACGTCGTACTCATGGATTTGCGCATGCCGGTCATGGACGGTGTTGAAGCGACTCGGCAGATTTGTGCTGGCGGGTTTGCGAAGGTGCTGGTGCTGACCACCTTTGATCATGATTCGTACTTATTTGGTGCGCTGCAGGCCGGGGCCGCGGGATTTCTGCTCAAAACGGCCGAGCCTGGGGCCATCACGGATGCAATTTACCGTGTCCACAGCGGGGATCAGGTCATTGCTCCGGAAGTGACGGCGCGGATTGTGGCGGCCGCGCTATCGGCCGGAGGGAACCACAGCACTCAATCAGTGTCCGCAGTACCGGCCGGTCTGGAGACACTCACTGGCAGAGAACGGGAAGTTTTTGAGTGCTTGGGTGAGGGGCTCACTAACTACACGATCGGGCGGCGCTTGGGCATTTCTGAAGCGACCGTGAAGACCCATGTCTCGCGGGTGCTGGCGAAGTTGGGCCTGCAATCTCGGGTCCAAGTGGCACTGCTTCGGCGCCCCTAAAGTAGGAAAGACGCGACGCAGCGGGTGAGGTGCCCGTCGGGTGGGTCCCGGGTGCCGAGCATGCCGGGTGCCTGTAGGTGTTCGTGCTGGTATACCGGCAGCAGCCCGTCGAGTCAGACGGGGTGCCGTCGAGTCAGACGCAGCGCCCCGTCTGACTCGGCGGGCTTCGGTCTGACTCGGCGGCGCACAGAATTTCTCCTCGGTTCCTTGTCCCCCGTGACCAACAGGGGCATCATGGTGGAACGGGCTAAGAAGCACCAGCATGTGGCCGCCCAAACCGCAATTGCGTCCGTCGCTGCGAACCTGACCCCATCTTTTCAGCCAGAAGCTGCTCCGATCAGGGAAACAGGGAAAGAGGCAGGAACATGTCAACACTCCACGGGTCACGTCATGGAAGGACATTGTGCAGTATTGCTCCCCCGGACTTATTGGGCCGCTTGGCCGTTGACGGAGATCCACACCAGCGGGAAGCTGCCGTGCGCGCTCTCGCCACCTCGGCCGCCATCCGCTCGCAACGCGCCGTCATGGGCTATCTGAATCGGCAGTTGAACGTGAACATTGGCAAAATGGTGGGCTTTGGCGTCATCCCCGAACGGCGTCTGACCATTTACGACAACAAGACTAATGGCCGGACTTTCTTGCCTGGCGTGCGGGTCCGTGACTGGGGCGAGCCGCCAGTAAAGGACGCTGCTGTCAATCAGGCCTATGACGGCAGCAGTGCCACCTATGAGTTTTTCCGCGACGTCTATCAGCGCAACTCTCTTGATGGCGCTGGGCTGGAACTTATCTCAACGGTCCACTACGGCGTCGCCTTCGACAATGCCTTCTGGGACGGTGCCCAGATGGTTTACGGCGATGGCAGTGGCAGGATTTTCCAGGTTGGTGGGCTGACCCGGGCAGTGGACGTCATCGGGCACGAGCTAACCCACGGCATCACCGAGCTCACAGCGGCCCTGATATACAGCAAGCAGCCGGGCGCCTTGAATGAATCGTTCTCGGACGTCTTCGGGTCCCTCGTCAAGCAGTACAGCCTAAAACAAACCGCAGCCGACGCCGATTGGCTGATTGGCGAAGGAGTCTTGGTCCCGGAGTTGGGGACTGCGCTACGCTCCATGATCAATCCCGGCACAGCTTACTCGGGTGATCAGCAACCCGGCCACATGGACCACTACAAGGATCTGCCCGACAACAACGATCCCCGCAATGACAACGGTGGCGTGCACATTAACTCAGGCATCCCCAACCGCGCTTTCGCGTTGGCCGCCCGCGCCATGGGCGGTTACGCGTGGGAAAAGGCCGGGAAGATCTGGTACACGGTCCTAACCAACCGGCTGCGCGCCAACTCCCAATTCGACGAGGCCGCCCGAGCCACAGTAGATGTCGCCGGAACGTTGTTCAGTTCCACCGAGCAGGACATAGTCCACGACGCATGGAGGCAGGTAGGTGTTCTCCTGTGAAGCTGATCATCTCTCGCGGCGCGGGCTTCGCGGGCATGGTGGCCCGCACCGAACTCGACGCCACATCCCTGCCGCGCGACGACGCTAAAACGTTCGCCACCGAGATCGCTCGCGCCAATTTGCACGATGTTCCCCCTCCCCCGACCCAGCAACCTTGGCCGGATGCGCAACTCTACGAAATCTGCTTGGAAGGGTCCGGCCCCACCATCAACGTCCACTACACCGAGCAGAGCCTTCCGGAGGATGTTCGGTTACTCGTGGCTTGGGTGGATGGGCGGCCCGAACGCGTTGAGTCGCTAGAACACTAGTGTGGCGCCCTCCCCACCGGAAACAGCAATGCCGCTCATAATGCGCTGCGCCGTCGATATATCGGCGGCAGGGAGCATTATGAGCGGCATCGGGGCCCGTGCTCGGTCCTCGGGGCGGACCTCCCACGGCGGGCAAGCAAAACGCTAGACGCGCTCGGCGGACTCAACCACGTTGGCCAACAGCATCGCGCGGGTCATGGGACCAACGCCTCCCGGGTTCGGGGAGATCCAGCTCGCTACGGAAGCAGCTGCGGGCTCCACATCACCGGTGACAACTGCCTTGCCGTTACCGTCGTCCACGCGGCTAACGCCAACATCCAGGACAATGACGCCGGGCTTCAAATCGGCTGCCTTGATCATGTGCGGCACGCCTGCGGCGGCAACCACCACGTCGGCTTCGCGCAACTCAGCAGCCAAATCGAGAGTTCCGGTATGCGCCAGAACCACGGTGGCGTTGATGTCGCGGCGGGTCAGTAGCAAGCCCATGGGCCGGCCAATCGTGACGCCGCGGCCAACCACCACAACACGCTTGCCGTTCAAGGAAATCCCGTGGCGTTCCAACAGCACAATGCAGCCCTTGGGCGTGCATGGCAGCGGGGATGTCATGGGGCGGTTCACGTTGGCTACCAAACGGCCCAAGTTCATGGGGTGCAGACCGTCAGCGTCCTTGGCCGGGTCAATGGCTTCAAGCACCACGTCCTGGTCAATGTGCGCAGGCAAGGGCAGCTGAACAATGTAGCCGGTGCAGGTTGGATCTTCGTTGAGCTGACGGACAGCGGCCAGGACCTCATCCTGGGTTGCGGTGTCCGGCAAATCGATGCGGATGGACTTGATGCCAACTTCGGCACAGTCCTTGTGTTTTCCGCCCACGTACCACTGAGAGCCCGGATCCGAGCCAACCAGAATAGTACCCAGGCCCGGGGTGACGCCGCGGGCTGCGAGGGCAGCCACACGCACGGTCAACTCGGCTTTGATGGCAGCGGCGGTGGCCTTGCCGTCAAGGATTTGAGCAGTCATGCTTTCTACCATTCTTCCTGACCGGGGTACAGCGGGAAGTCGGCAGCGAGGGCCTTGACGCGGGCGCTCAGAGCGTCAACGTCGGCACCACCCTTGAGCGCTTCTGCGATGATCTCGCCAACTTCGGTGAACTCCTTCGCACCAAAGCCGCGGGTGGCCAGCGCGGGGGTACCGATGCGCAGGCCCGAGGTGACCATCGGGGGGCGGGGGTCGAACGGAACAGCGTTGCGGTTAACGGTGATGCCAACGCTGTGCAGGAGATCTTCGGCCTGCTGGCCATCCATCTCCGAGTTACGCAGGTCAACCAGCACCAGGTGCACATCGGTGCCACCGGTCAGCACGGACACGCCGGCTTCGGCAACATCGGGAGCATTCAAACGTTCAGCGATGATCTTGGCGCCTTCGAGTACACGTGCCTGACGCTCGGCGAATTCTTCGCCGGCAGCAATCTTGAACGCCACAGCCTTAGCGGCGATGACGTGCATGAGCGGGCCGCCCTGCTGTCCCGGGAACACGGAGGAATTGATCTTCTTGGCCCATTCCTTCTTGGCCAAGATCACCCCGGAACGCGGGCCGGAAAGGGTCTTGTGAACTGTGGAGGTGACAACGTCGGAGTACGGCACCGGGTTCGGGTGCAGGCCTGCGGCAACCTGACCGGCGAAGTGAGCCATATCGGTCCACAACAGTGCTCCGACTTCATCGGCGATCGCGCGGAATGCGGCAAAGTCCAGCTGGCGAGGGTACGCGGACCAGCCAGCAATGATGACCTGAGGCTTCTCGGCGATGGCCTGCAAACGCAGCTTGTCCATGTCGATGCGGAAGGTATCGGGCTCAACTTCGTAAGCGGCAACTTCGTAGAGCTTGCCGGAGAAGTTCAGCTTCATACCGTGGGTGAGGTGCCCACCGTGAGCCAAGGACAGGCCCATAATCTTATCGCCGGGCTTGATCATTGCAGCCAGTGCTGCAGCGTTGGCCTGTGCACCGGAGTGCGGCTGGACGTTGGCGTACTCTGCGCCGAAGAGGGACTTGACACGCTCAATGGCCAGGTTCTCGGCGACGTCAACGGCTTCACATCCGCCGTAGTAGCGGCGGCCCGGGTAACCCTCAGCGTACTTGTTGGTGAGCACTGAACCCTGTGCCTGAAGCACTGCGCGGGGTGCGAAGTTTTCCGAGGCGATCATTTCCAGCGTGTCGCGCTGGCGGGCGAGCTCGTCCTTCAGGACGGCCGCAATTTCCGGATCAAGCTCGGAGAGCGGTGCATTAGTTACGGACTGGGTGGGTGAAAAAGACACTACAGACTCCTGAGTGGTCAGCACGAAAAAACTCTTCTTGAAAAGATTATCGCCAATCCCCAAAGTGGATGACGATCGATGACTTCACGTCCCAGGCGTACGATCGCAAAGTTCTCATTCGTGCTGCTCCCCGGTGGTGTCCCACCTCATCGCCAGTTGCAACCCCTCCATAGTAATACAGCCGCAGTCCTGCAGCACATCGAATGAACGGTAAACTTCCACGGTGACTGATTTGAATTCTGCTGCTGCGCCCTTTTCCGCTTCTGCCGCCTCACAGGCCGCCACGAACGCCGCCTCGCAAGGGTATGTGCTGACGCTCTCTTGCGCTGATCAGCCGGGCATTGTCCATTCCGTGTCCGGTTCCTTGCTGGAGGCAGGCTGCAATATCACCGATTCCCAGCAGTACGGCAACTCGGATACCGGGAGCTTTTTCATGCGTGTTGCCGTGGAAACTACGACGTCGTTTTCCAGACTCCGCGAGCACCTCGAGTCAGTTGCCGCGCAGTTTGATCTCACATGGACCCTGCACCGTGCTGGTGCGCCGATCCGCACCTTGATCATGGCCTCCAAAGCCGCACACTGCCTCAATGATCTGTTGTTCCTGCAGCGCTCTGGCACGCTGCCGGTGGAAATCCCGGCCATTGTCTCCAACCACATGGACTTGAAGCCGTTGGCTGATTTCTATGGCATTCCCTTCCACTACATTCCAGTCACCCCGGAAACCAAGGCCGACGCCGAGGCAGCTCTCCTTGAGCTGGTGGCGCAGCTCGACGTGGAATTGGTGGTCCTGGCCCGGTACATGCAAGTCCTCTCGGATGACTTGTGCAACCACCTCGCCGGCAAGGCCATCAACATCCACCACTCATTCTTGCCATCGTTCAAGGGCGCCAAGCCCTACCACCAGGCACACGCACGCGGTGTAAAAATCATTGGCGCCACGGCCCATTACGTCACAGCGGTACTCGATGAGGGCCCCATCATCGAGCAGGAAGTCATCCGCGTTGAGCACGGCCACTCGGTGGAAAAGTTTGTTTCCATGGGCCGCGCCGTCGAGGCCCGCACCCTCGCCCAGGCAGTCCAATGGCACGCCGAGCATAGGGTACTACTTGACGGGCACCGCACCGTAGTCTTCGACTAAGCAGCGCCAAGGCCTAGTGTGTTGTCATGAACAAAAACGTCTTAGGAAAAACTAACCGCACAATATCCGCCGTCGGACTAGGTACATGGCAGCTCGGCGCCGACTGGGGCAATGTCAGTGAAGCTGATGCCTTGGCCGTGCTGGAGGCATCAGCGGAGGCCGGTGTTACGTTTTTCGACACGGCCGATGTTTACGGTGATGGCCGCAGTGAGCAGATCATTGGCAAATTCCTGCGCGAGCGCGGCGCGGTGCATGGCATCACTGTCGCCACCAAGATGGGCCGGCGTGTGGATCAGCTGGCAGAAAACTATGTGCTGAAAAACTTCCGGGAATGGACCGATCGCTCCCGCAAGAATCTCGGCGTGGAAACGCTCGATCTAGTGCAACTGCACTGCCCGCCCACCGCCGTTATTCTCTCCGATGAAGTTTATGACGCCCTGGATACCCTGGTTTCCGAGGGGGCAATCGCCAATTACGGTCTCAGTGTGGAAACGTGCGATCAGGCCCTTGCGGCGATCGCCCGCCCGAACGTGGCCACCATCCAAATCATTTTGAACGCATTCCGCCTCAAGCCTTTGGATGCTGTGTTGCCGACCGCCCTCGAGGCAGGGGTGGGCATCATTGCCCGCGTTCCCCTCGCCAGCGGTCTGCTCGCCGGAAAATACACGCCAGCCACTGCCTTTGCCGCCGACGATCACCGTAATTACAACCGCGATGGCAGCCACTTCGACGTGGGCGAAACCTTCTCCGGTGTGGATTACACCGTGGGGCTTGAGGCTGCTGGACGCTTCGCCGAACTTGCCAGCGCAGTGGAAGCAACCACCGGAGCGGTAACTACGGCGCAAGCAGCCCTTGCGTGGGTGGCCCAACTGGACGGCGTATCAACGGTGATCCCCGGGGCGCGCTCCATCGAGCAAGCGCGGGCCAACGCCGCAGCCGGTTCGTTGCCCAACCTTGGTGCCACGTTCAACGATGGCGTGAGTGAGATCTACGATTCTCTGCTGCGCGCGGACATCCACCCGCGCTGGTAGTGGGGGCCGCCGTCGTACGTCTGTAGCTAAGTCTGTAGCTACAGACGTACGACGCACAGCTACGGTTGCGGCCGCGGCCAGTCGGCGCCGAGCATCAAGGCGAACCCAGTCCTATGCTGAGACGGATTCCATCTCGAGGTCTGCGGCGGATAGCTTCTCATAGTCATCTTGGGATAAGGCGGCCACGCGGGAGTGGCGGCGGCCGTAGGCGAAGTAGACCACGATCCCCACAATCATCCAGGCGATGAAGACCAGCCAGGTCATGCCGCCGAGGTTGACCATCAGGTAAACGCACATCATGGCGCCCAGAATTGGCGTGACCGGGTAGAGGAAGACCTTGTAACTGCGTTTGGCGTTCGGGCGGTTGCGGCGCAGGTAGATGACGGCCACGTTGACTAGGGCGAACGCGAAGAGCGTGCCAATGCTGGTGGCGTCGGCCAGTGCGCCCAGTGGCACCACGCCAGCTGTCAGCGCCACGGCGATGCCCACAATGAGCGTGCCTGCCACGGGTGTGCCGCGCTTTGCGGAAATGCGGCCAAAGATTTTCGGGACCAGACCGTCGCGGGACATGGCCAACAGGATGCGTGTTTGCCCGTACATGACGGTCAATACGACGCTGGTAATGGCCAACACAGCGCCCAAGGAAAAGACCAAGGCCAGCCAGGGCTGGTTAGTGATTTCCAACAGGATCTTGACCAGCGAAGCCTGGGTACCCTCGAACCACGTCCACTCGCGGGCTCCAATGGCGGCGACGGCCACGAGGACATAAATACCGGTGACAATGACCATGGAGAGCATGATGGCTCGGGGTAAATCGCGCTGCGGATTCTTAGCTTCCTCGCCTGCTGTGGAGGCGGCGTCGAAGCCAATGTAGGAGAAGAACACGCGGGATGCGGCTGCTGAAACACCGGCAGCACCCATGGGCAACAGAGGGCTGAAGTTGCCGGAGTTAAAGGCCGTGAAAGCTACGGCGCAGAAGAACAGCAGGACCAGGATCTTCACCATGACCATGACCGTGTTGACCCAAGCGCTCTCTTTGGCGCCACGAACCAGCAGCACCATGGAGAATAGGACGATCACCATGGCCGGAAGATTCAAGAGTCCCCCGCTTCCGGGCGGTTGGGAGATGAAATCGGGCAGTGTCCAGCCCAGACCCGCCACGGATTCATTGACGTATTGTCCGGCACCGACCGCCACCGCTGCCACGGAGACAGCGTATTCAAGAACCAGACACCAGCCACAGATCCACGCCATGCCCTCACCGAGGGTGGCGTACGTGTAGGAGTAGCTGGAGCCTGAAACCGGGACCATGCCAGCCATTTCAGCGTATGACATGGCCGAGAGTAGGGCCGCGATTCCAGCAATCACGAAGGCCAGGAAGATCGCCGGCCCGGCCAACGGAACGGAATCGCCCAGGATCACGAAGATGCCCGTACCCAGGGTTGCCCCCACGCTGATCATGGTCAGTTGCAGGACGCCAAAGCTGCGCACCAAGGTGCGGCCATCGGAGCCGTTTCCGGCTTCGTCGATCATCTGCCCAAAGGGCTTGCGACGGGTCAACTGGCGGCCAAGTGTCACGGCAGGTCCGGTTCCTGCGTTGCCAGAAGATCCATTCATGGAACCCTTGCGGTCGCTAGGTGACATCCTGTAATTTCCGTTCTGTGGGGACCCGAAAGGGCAGCCGGTATTGGTTATTCCGGAATTTTGTGAACATCCAATGTTATCGCGCCACCTCTGCCTATTTTCGGTAGCATCGAGGTGAAGCACGGTGCAATGCATCACCCTCGCGCCCATGCGGAATTACCCGCTCCTCAGCGCCGCCTACCGATTGGAAGTTCAACCACCATGAATCAATTGATCAGCCTTGACGGCAATACACCCAAGGTCCATGAGAGTGCATTTGTTGCGCACACTGCTGTGCTGATCGGACAGGCAACTCTGGGCGAAGACTCCAGCGCCTTCTACGGTGTGGTGATGCGCGGCGACAGCAGCTCCATTACGGTAGGTTCCGGTACCAACCTCCAAGACAACGTGGTGCTGCACGCCGATCCAGGATTCCCCACTACGGTGGGCAATGGCGTCAGCGTTGGACACGGAGCCGTTGTCCACGGCTGCACGGTTGAGGATGACTGCTTGATTGGCATGAGCGCCACCATCATGAACGGCGCCGTCATCGGTACCGGATCACTGGTAGCCGGCGGGGCCGTGGTGCTTGAGGGTGCCATCATTCCACCCGGGTCCCTCGTGGCAGGCGTCCCGGCTAAAGTCCGGCGGGAATTGAGCGCCGAGGAGATCGAACATGTCCGTGACAACGCCCGTAATTATGTGGCACTGGCGCGCAAGCACAAGGCCGCTCAAGGGTAACAAGTCAAAGAAAAACGCAACCATCGCATTCATAGAATGAATTGAAGCCTCCAGTTTGTGTTAACTTATTGACTCCAATCTCAACATGGTGCACTGTTCTTTATATGCTCGATGATGAACAAGCCCCCGCCCCAGCCCGTCGGCGCCCGCGAAACCCAGGCTCGCAAACGGCGCTACGTAGCCGCAACCAACAGCGGCTCACGCAGCAGCTACTCAAGGGTGGGCCGGCAACTCAAGCCGACCTTGCGCGCAGCACCGGACTCTCCACGGCCACTGTTTCAAACATCGTCAAAAGCATGGCGGCCGGGGGTCTGGTCACTTTGACCCCGGTAACGAGCTCCGGCAGACGGGCCATGTCCGTTCGCTACATCGGTGACAGCGCAATAGCGGCAGGCATCGACTTTGGACGCACCCATTTGCGCGTAGTGCTGGCCAATACCTCCTATCGCGTGATGGCTGAAGAGGAAATCCCGTTGCCCCGTGGGCATCAGGCCGCTGAAGGCATCCAAGCCGCCGCTAAGCTGCTGGATAAATTGTTAAGCGAATCTGGCATCTCACGTTCACAGCTCATTGGTGCCGGAGCGGGCATTCCCGGCCCCATCGATAGCCGCGATGGCAAGGTCATTAGGGGCGCAATCCTGCCTGAGTGGGTGGGTATTAATCTGCACGACGAACTTGAAAAAGCGCTGCAAATTCCGGTCTTGGTCGACAACGACGCCAACTTGGGTGCGTTGGCTCAGCTCACTTGGGGCGACCACGGTGGAGTACCGAACCTCATGTTCATCAAGATTGGTTCCGGCATTGGCTCGGGGCTCATCTTGCAAGGTTCACTCTTCCACGGCAGCTTCGGCGTGACGGGAGAGATCGGCCACGTCAGCATTGACGACCAAGGCATCGTTTGCCGCTGCGGCAATCGCGGATGCTTGGAGACCGTTGCATCCACCGCCACTATGGTGGACCTGCTCAGCAGGGGCCTCCCGAACCTAATTTCTACAGCGGACATTCTTAACCAAGCCGCCGCCGGCGATCCTGCCACTCTTCGCGTCCTCGACGACGCCGGAATGGCCATCGGCCGCGCTTTGGCGAATGTGGCCAATCTGATCAGCCCCGATGTCATTGTCATCGGCGGGCCCCTAACATCTTTGGGTGAGCTATTCCTTGCGCCCATCCGCCGAGGACTGCTCCGCCACGCGGTCCCAGTCATTGGTGCCAGCTTGATCCTCAAAATGTCCCAATTATCCACACGCGCTGAAGCGCTAGGTGCCACTGCTTTGGTCTTCCAAAACGAGTCCACTTCCATCATTTCCTAAACCGTTACCATCCCGTAGCGTTAAAGACTTGACCACAAGCGTGTGAGCGAGTTTACTTTTCAAGTACTAGTAATTCCGGTATGCCGCGAAGCGAAGTATTTTCGCGGTCAATGAAGCCCCACCGTCCAGTGTTGAAGCTGGCGGGGTATCGACAATGAAGTCAGTTGCGGAAGGCGTAAGCAATATGGTGTCCTCGAACCCAGTCATACTCGAGATGCGTTCTATCACCAAGGAATTCCCAGGCGTAAAGGCCCTCGCGGATGTATCCATCACCGTCCGTGCCAGCGAAATCCACTCCATTTGTGGCGAAAACGGCGCGGGAAAATCAACACTCATGAAGGTTCTCTCCGGCGTTTACCCTTACGGCAGCTACGACGGAGACATTGTCTTCCAAAACGAGGTCTGCCAGTTCAAGGACATCCGGGCCAGTGAAAATGCCGGAATTGTCATCATTCATCAGGAACTCGCTCTCATTCCCGAACTCTCCATTACCGAGAATATTTTCTTGGGCAATGAGCCAACTAAGTTCGGTGTCATCAACTGGGGCGAAGCCCGCATGCGGACCATGGAACTGATGGCCCGGGTGGGTTTGAGTGAGGATCCCGATACTCCGGTTAAGGAAATCGGCGTCGGCAAGCAGCAGCTCGTGGAAATTGCCAAGGCTCTCAACAAATCGGTTAAACTGCTCATCCTGGACGAACCCACGGCAGCCCTCAACGAATCTGATTCACAGCATCTGCTGGACTTGATCCGAGGATTGAAGTCCAAGGGCATCAGCTGCATCATGATCTCGCACAAGCTCAACGAGATTGAGCAGGTCTCGGACTCCATCACCATCATCCGTGACGGTAAGTCCATCGAGACCCTCGATGTGAAGGCCGACGGCGTCGATGAGGACAGGATCATTCGCGGCATGGTGGGGCGTACCTTGGAATCCCGCTTCCCTGACCACACGCCGAAGATTGGCGAAGTGTTCTTTGAAGTAAAGAACTGGACCGTGGCCCACCCGCAGATCGCTGATCGCCTCGTGTGTAAGAACTCCAGCTTCAATGTCCGGCGTGGCGAAATTGTTGGCATTGCAGGACTCATGGGTGCCGGACGTACCGAGCTGGCCCGCTCGATCTTTGGCCGCTCCTACGGCAACTACCTCTCGGGCCAAATCATTAAGGACGGCAAGGAAATCACCTTGCGCAACGTGCCGCAGGCCATCAAGCACGGGCTGGGTTACGTCACCGAGGATCGCAAGACGCTGGGCTTAAATCTGCTTGATGACATTAAAACCACTACGGTTTCTGCCAACCTTGATGCCATCTCCAAGTACACAGTGGTTGATCGCGACAACGAATTTTCGGTGGCAGAAAGGTACCGCAAGCAATTACGGACCAAGGCTCCAACCGTTGACGAGGGCGTCGCTAAACTCTCCGGCGGCAACCAGCAAAAGGTTGTCTTAGCCAAGTGGATGTTCACCGACCCGGACCTTCTCATTCTTGATGAACCCACCCGTGGCATTGATGTTGGGGCCAAATATGAGATTTACGGGATTATTCAAGAGCTCGCCAACCAAGGCAAAGGCGTGATCGTCATTTCCTCGGAACTTCCCGAGCTACTGGGTATCTCAGACCGGATTTACACCATTTTCGAGGGCGCTATCACCGGCGTTCTCAATAAAGACCAGGCCAGCCAGGAAACGCTGATGAAGCGCATGACCGCTGTCGCGAAATCTGCCTAAGCACAGGGAAGAAATAGGACCCCCACCATGAACGCCATAAAACAACTCTTCGGCGGCAACAGCCGCCAATTCGGGATGATCTTCGCCCTTGTCGCCTTGGTACTTTTCTTCCAGTGGAAGACCGGAGGCGTGATCCTTACCCCAGACAACGTCATCAACCTGGTGAACGGTTACTCCTACATTCTCATCTTGGCCATTGGCATGGTGCTGGTCATCATCGCCGGCCATATTGACCTCTCCGTTGGATCCGTCGCCGCGTTTGTTGGCATTGTGGTTGCCCTGACCATGCGTGACTGGGGTCTGCCCTGGTACATGGGCATCGTCATCGGGCTGATATTGGGTGCTGTCATCGGAGCTTGGCAGGGATTCTTCGTTGCCTACGTGGGTATTCCCGCGTTCATTGTCACGCTGGCTGGCATGCTCCTCTTCCGCGGCGCTAACCAGTACTTCGGCAAGTCTCTCACCGTGCCGGTCCCCACCGACTTTCAGTTCATCGGCGCCGGTTACCTGCCTGAGATCGGTCCGGACTTCGGCTACAACAACCTGACTCTGCTCTTGGGCTTCATCGTTGTTGCCGCCTTCATTTGGGGCGAGCTACGCGGGCGCCGCAAGTCTGTAAAGCTCGGAGCTGACGTCAAGCCGCTGTGGGTGACCATCATCAAGCTAGTTTTGTTATGCGCCGTGGTCCTCTACGTAACCTACCTCTTCGCCACCGGCCGCCCCGGCACGTCCTTCCCCATCCCCGGAATCATCCTGGGCGTCTTAGTTCTGGTTTACGGTTTCATCTCCTCCCGCACCACCCTTGGCCGCCACGTCTACGCCGTGGGTGGTAACCGTCACGCAGCCGCACTCTCCGGAGTCAAGAGCAAGCGCACGGACTTCCTGGTCATTCTCAACATGGCCGTGTTGGCCGGCTTGGCCGGCATGATCTTCGTTGCCCGTTCAAATGCATCGGGACCCTCCGACGGCGTTGGTTGGGAATTGGATGCCATCGCAGCTGTCTTCATTGGTGGTGCAGCCGTCACCGGCGGTGTTGGCACAGTGGCGGGTTCCATGATCGGCGGTCTGGTTATGGCCGTGCTGAACAACGGACTACAGCTCATGGGCGTCGGTTCGGACATGACCCAAATCATCAAGGGACTGGTCCTGCTCGCCGCCGTCGTCTTCGACGTCTACAACAAATCCCAAGGCAAACCCTCCTTCATCGGTTTCATGATGAAGAAGTTTGGCGGGGACAATACCAACCCCGACCTTGAGACGGCCCAGTCCCTCAAGGGCACCATCAAGAACGAACCCTAACCTTCCTCTCCTTCTCATCACCTATGCACTACCAACAGAAAGCGAACTACAATGTTTAAGTTCAACAAAACACTCAAGTCGATGGCCGTTATCTTGGCCGTATCGTCCCTAGCACTGACCGGTTGCGGCCGCGCTGAGACTCCTGCAGCCTCGGAGGGCGGCAGTGATGCAGCTGGCTTCGCCGCTGACTCTCTCATTGGTGTTGCTTTGCCGCAAAAGACTAGCGAGAACTGGGTCCTCGCCGAACAGCTATTCAATGACGGCTTGGCTACCGCGGGCTTTAAGGCTGATGTTCAGTTCGCCAACGGTGGCGTTTCCGAGCAGCAGAACCAAATTAGCGCCATGGTGACCAAGGGCGCCAAGGTCATCATTGTTGGTGCCATCGACGGCGGCCAGCTAGGCACACAACTCAAGCAGGCCAAAGATGCTGGTGCTACCGTCATCGCCTATGACCGCTTGCTGTTGAACACAGCCGACGTTGACTACTACGTTGCCTACGACAATTTCAAGGTTGGGGAGCTCCAGGGCCAGGCACTACTGGACGGCATGGCGGCGAAGAAGGCCACCGGCCCGTACAACATTGAACTGTTCGCCGGTTCCCCCGACGATGCCAACGCCAAGGTATTCTTTGACGGCGCCATGAAGGTCCTGCAGCCCAAGATCGACGACGGAACTCTCAAGATCGTCTCGGGCCAGAAGTCCTTCGAACAGGCTGTTACTCAGGGTTGGAAGGCAGAAAACGCCCAGAAGCGTATGGATTCCCTCCTCGTTGGAAACTACAGCAGCGCCACGCTCGACGGCGTCTTGTCCCCCAATGACACCCTTGCCCGCGCCGTCTTGACATCGGTGAAAGCCGCCGGCAAGCCCACCCCCACGGTGACCGGCCAGGATGCTGAAGTTGAGTCCGTGAAGTCCATCATGGCTGGCGAGCAGTACTCCACCATTAACAAGGACACCACCGCACTGGTCGAGCACGCGATCCAGATGGCAAAGGACCTCCAGGGCGGTAAGACCCCCGAGGTCAACGATCCCACTTCCTACAACAATGGCGTCAAGGTTGTTCCGGCATTCTTGCTGGTTCCCCAGATCGTCACCAAGGCCAACGCTGCAGAGCAGTTCGCCAATGACAAGGTGCTTGGCCCGCTGACCAAGTAGCCACTACCCGTTTTTGAGCTAGACCGTTTTGAGCTCTAGCGCGAAGGCCCCGTCCGGCGTCGAACTTCTTCTCAGAAGAACGACGCCGGGCGGGGCCTTTTCACATGCCCCGCGCCTCCCAGCAGGGGAACCTGAGGTTGCGGGGGTGTCATGAGCATTACTCGGCTTCCCGACGGCGCACTATCTCATTGATCCAGATCGGCGCGTAGGGAGAGGTGCAATTCGGCGGGGTGGGGTAATCCTTCAGGACCTCAAGCCGCTCCCCAATATCGAGAGCCTGGGCCCGCAAATCCGGATTCTCGATCCCAATCTGCGCCAAGACATTGTTCATGGCCCATTGCAGCCGATCCGGGGCATCACGCATCTTGGCTTCAATGATCTCCAGCAGACGTGGCAGATCTAGGCCTGCGGGGTTCTTGAGAATGCGTTCGCTGGTCAGCGCCCAACCAGAGGCAGCCACCACAGGGTCTGGATCGGCGAACCAAAGCAACCGCAATTGCTCGGCGTGAGCGCTCTTCTTCACTACATAGTTGATCAGCCAGTCATTGACCTTGGGGACGGTAGCGGCACGCAGCATGGCATCCAGTTCAGAGGCAGTAAACACCTTGGGTCGGCAGATCAGCAAGGAGAGCAACCTGGCAGCGGTGTCACGCGTAGCCCAAAGCTCCTGGGCAAGTTCGGGCTGCGCTTTTACCCGTTTGCCAATGGCGCGTAATTTGCCCAGATTCACACCGTGATCATCGCCGTGTTTCTCATTGATGGCCCGAGCTTTGGGGTCTTGAAGCGCGGCCAGTTCGGCCATGAGCGCTGTCACGGTCTCTGTTGTTTGCGCCACTGCAACCTCCTGTTTGTTCTTGATGCCGTTAGCTTATCGGCACCCTCAGACATCGACGCTGACCTCGGCGCTAACACCGGCGGTGGCTACATATGTGCGCATGACGTCATGTTCGGACGCAAGCGCTTCGATACTGGCAGAATATCCGAATGACTATTCCTCGTTTTGTCGGTCGCCCCGACTGGTACACCACGTTCAACCCCGAAACCCTCGCAGCCACAGGAAAACCCCTGCGCTGGGGCGTCATTGCCACCGGAAGCATTGCCAACACCGTCACCGCCGACCTGACCCTCTTAGAGGATGCTGTTTTGCAGGCGGTCAGCTCGCGTAACGAGAGCAGCGCGGCCGAGTTCGCTGCAAAGTTTGGCTTTGTCAGCCACTATTTTGATGGCTCCCCCAGCGACGGCCCAGCTGAGGCAGCTGACACAGATGGCTCGGCCACGGCTGGCTACCTTCAGTTGCTGGCCGATCCGGAGGTAGACGTGGTTTACATTGCCACCCCTCATGGGCAGCATTTTGATGTTGCCAGGGCCGCTTTGGAGCATGGCAAACACGTGCTGTGCGAAAAGGCTTTGACCATCACCGCGGCCGAGACCCACGTCCTGATCGAGTTGGCCCGAGCCAAGAACCTGTTTCTCATGGAGGCTGTTTGGGCCCGCTTTGCACCAGGTTACCAGCGGGCTTTGGAAATCATTGCCTCGGGGGAAATTGGCGAAGTGAAGTGGGTCCGCGCCGATCTCGGCTTCGTGGCACCCAAGGATGAAACGTTGCGTATTTGGGCACCAGATAACGGAGGCGGAGCCCTTCTGGACTTGAGCGTTTACCCGCTGCTGTGGGCCTGGGGTGCGTTGGGCAAACCGGAATCTTTGGCAGCCACGGGTGAGCTCACAAGCTTTGGAGTCGACGCGCAAAATACCCTGACGTTGAGCTACCCCAACGGCGCACAAGCCCAGCTGATGAGCTACCTGGGCTCGCAAGGCCCCAGCCGTGCCACTGTTTCGGGAACCTTGGGTTATCTGGAAACCGTGGATTCGCTGAACAATCCTGGTGAGATCTTCATTTCCGGTCCCAACGGCGAAAAGCGCACCGAGACCTTTGAGTCCCCGGGCCGCGGCTACACTTACCAGCTGCGTGAAGTAACCCGCTGCATCCAGGCCGGGCTGACCGAGAGCACCACCATGCCACTGGCCGATTCCTTGGCCATCATGGAACTGTTCGATGAGACCCGCCGTCAGATCGGCGTCAGCTACTGGAACGATTCCCGCACCGATCTCTAACCCGACGCACCCACTCACCCCCACGCCCTCCCCCGCCCCCACATCGCTATCGCACCAATGGCTGAAAAAACATGGACGCTATCCCACTCGATCTGAAGCACAGGGCTTCGAGTGGGATAGCGTCCATCAAAAACGCACCATACGTGCGATAGCGTCGGGATGGGCGGGCTAGCCTACGCCTAGGTAGGCCTCCTTGATGGCCGGATTGGCCAGCAGTTCCTTGCCCGTTCCGCTGTGGGTGATGGCACCGGTTTCCAGCACAAACGCCCGGTGCGCACGCGCCAGCGCCTGGTTGGCGTTCTGCTCAACGAGCAGCACCGTGGTGCCCTGGCCGTTGATCTCCGTGATGATCTTGAAGATCTGCCGGATGAACTGCGGTGCCAATCCCATGGATGGCTCATCCAGGAGTAACAACTTGGGCCGTGACATCAGCGCCCGGCCAATGGCCAGCATCTGCTGTTCACCACCGCTCATGGTGCCACCGAATTGCTTCTCGCGCTCCTTCAACCGCGGGAACAAGGTGAATACCCGTTCCAGGTCTTGGGACACCCCGCTGCGATCCTTGCGGCCAAAAGTACCCATGTCCAGGTTCTCCAGCACCGTCATAGCCGGGAAAATTCCGCGACCTTCTGGCGCTTGCGAGATTCCCTGCACCACCCGGATATGAGCCTTCATCTTGGTGATGTCCTCCCCCATGAACTTAATGGAACCCGAGGAGGGGTTGAGGATGCCGGAGATGGTCTTCATGGTGGTGGTTTTCCCAGCACCATTGGCACCAATAAGAGAGACGATCTCCCCCTCATCAACCGTGAAGGACATGTTGTGGATCGCCTGGATCCGGCCGTAATGGACGGAGACTTCATCGAGCTCAAGCAAAGTCATCTTCAGGCTCCCCTAGGTAGGCGGAAATTACGCGTGGATCATCTCGGATATCGTGCGGCTTGCCATCGGCGATCTTTTTGCCGAATTCCAACACCACGATCCTGTCCGTGACGCCCATGACGAGTTTCATATCGTGCTCGATCAGCAGCACCGTGTAGCCATCGTCCCGGACGGTGCGGATGAGCTGCATGAGCTCTTCCTTCTCCGCCGGGTTGAAGCCTGCTGCCGGCTCATCCAGACACAACACTTTAGGATCGGTGGCCAGCGCGCGCGCAATTTCCAGGCGGCGCTGGCTGCCATAAGACAAGTGCCTGGACAGTGTCGCGGCGTCGTCGGCAATGCCCACGAATTCCAGCAGCGCCATGCCACGCTCAATGGCACTTTTCTCCTCACGGATGTGGCGAGGCAGTCGCAACAGAGCGCCCATAACACTGGTCTTGTGCCGCGCATCAAGTCCGACGACGACATTTTCCAGCGCTGTCATCTCACCAAAAAGACGAATGTTCTGGAATGTTCGAGCGAGACCGGCACGGGTGATCTTGTGTTGCTTCATGCCATTGAGGAGCTTGCCCTCTAGCAGAACCTGTCCGCTGGTGGGTTTATAAACCCCTGTCATGGCATTAAAACAGGTGGTCTTACCGGCTCCGTTGGGGCCAATGAGGCCTAGAATCTCGCCACGCTTGATGGTGAAACTGACGTCGTCCATGGCCACCAGGCCACCAAACTTCATGGTCAGGTTCTTCACCTCCACGAGGTCATCGCCCACCTCAACAGCGAATTCCCGCTCAGGTGCAACGGCCTCTGCAACTTCCAGATCAAAACCGCCAGCGGCCAGTGCCGCCGTGTCTACCGAGGCTTGCGGGTCGAGTGCCTCACTCATGATGTTGCCCCCTCAGCGTTGGGTTCGGATGGTGGCAGGGTTGAGGCTGATCCTGAACCACCGGTGCCTGTCGGGGCGCCGGGACCGCCACGCCGTGTGGCAACTCTGCGCCGGACGTCGGCGTAGGCTTTGGTGCCGTAAGCAAGAAGTCGCTGCCTGGCAGGGACCAGACCCTGAGCACGGTAGATCATGATCAGGATCAGGGCAATGCCAAAGATCAGGAACTTGTACTCCGCAATGGCTGTGAACCGGAGCGGAATATAGGCCACAAGCGCGCCACCTAGGATGGCGCCAACCTTGTTGCCTGAGCCGCCCAGAACAACTGCCGCGACAAACAAAATGGACGTCACGACGTCGAACTTCTGATTATTGACGAAGCCAACCTGGCCACCCATGATGGCACCGGCCAGACCGCCAACACCGGCGCCGAGCGCGAACGCCCAGACCTTGTACTTGAACGTTGGCACGCCCATGGTCTCGGCGGCATCCTCATCCTCGCGGATGGCAATCCATGCACGGCCTACGCGGCTGCGCTCCATATTGCCTACAAGGAAGAGCATGACGATCAAGATGGTCAAGGTCAGCCAGTACCATGGGGTGCCGTTGGAGTTGGCGAAGAGGGGGATGCCGTCCTCGCCAACGCCGGGCGGCTGACCCACGTTCTGGAAGCCGGGCTGCCCCTTCATCGCAGGGATGATGGTGGCGAGAATACGAACAATTTCGCCGAATCCCAAGGTAACAATAGCCAGGTAGTCCCCGCGCAGGCGCAGGGTGGGCAGGCCCAGCAGAACGCCCACAAGCATCGAGATAGCAATGGCTACCGGCAGCGTCCACAGGTACGGAATCTTGATGAATGCCGAGTCCGGGCTGGTCAGCATGGCCGCTGTGTAGGAGCCCACCGCGAAGAAGGCTATGTAGCCCAAGTCGAGCAGGCCGGCGTAGCCAATCACAATATTCAGGCCCACGGCGACGAGGGCGTAAACGGCCATGAGCTGGCATGCTAGTGGCCAGTCGTTGCCGGGTTCTGTGGTGATGAATGGAATGTTCAGGACCGGGAGGAAGAACGCGAGAACCACCACGGGGAGCAGAAACAGCCACTGCTTCTGACGGGTCATTTCCCGCCAGCGGTCGCTCCATCCACCGAAGATACTGTGGCGGGGAACGGCGGCGCTGGCGCCAAGGGGCACGCCCTTGGCATCGGAAGCGGCCGTGCTCTGCGCGGATCTTGCGGTCTGCAACGGCTTTTGTCCATCTGACATACTCATGCCTTGCTCCTTCCAAGCGAGGTGCCCAGAATTCCTTGAGGCCGGAACAACAGCACCAGTACCAGCACCATGAATGCCACAACATCGGTCCACTGCGAGTTGCCCAGCAGAATCTGTCCGTAGTTGCCAATCAGACCCAGCAGCAATCCACCAAGGAGGGCACCGCGGACGTTGCCGATGCCGCCAAGAACGGCGGCTGCGAAGGCCTTGATACCAAGGATAAACCCGCCGTTGTAGACAACGCCGGAGGGAATTTTCATGGTGTAGAACAACGCGGCCGCACCTGCGAGCACGCCGCCAATCACGAACGTGGTGATGATGATCTTTTCCTTGTTCACACCCATCAACGTTGCGGTGTCAGGATCCTGTGCAACCGCGCGGATACCGCGGCCAGTGCGTGACTTGCTGATGAAACGTTCGGTGATCACCATCAAAATGACAGCGGCGGTGACGATCAGGATCTGGTCGTTGTAGATGTATGTTCCAAACACTTCGAATACCGGTTTTGTTTGGAACATGGTCAGTGCCTGCTCCGGAACCGGTCCTCGCCACAGGAAGATCAGGTACTGAATGGTGAAGGAGGCGCCGATGGCGGTGATCAAGAAGACTAGGCGGGGCGCATTACGCTTCCGCAGTGGTTTATAGGCCAGCCGTTCCAGCAGAAACGCTGCCAAGGCCGCGGCTAAGATGCCCACAATCAGTGCCAGCAGAAGGTTGACGACAATAGCTCCGACGTCGAGGTTTGGAGCTGAGGGGCCAAAGCCCAAGAACGAAAGGGTGAACCACACGCCGAAACAGCCAATGATGAAGACTTCGGAATGGGCAAAGTTAATGAGGTTCAAAACGCCGTAAACAAGCGTGTAGCCCAGGGCCACAAGTGCATAGATGGAGCCGAAGGTCAGGCCGTCAAAGGTTGCTGACCAAAAGTTCTGTCCCAGTGCGACGAAGTCCAGCGTAATCCAGTCGCTGGTTGGCGGTGCCGCCAGAAGCATGCTTGGAATCATGGGAGGTTTCCATTTCCTTGCTCGGCGGCCGGCAGATCATGATGGCGGCCGAAGCAAGTTGAAAGGTGGGCTGGTGGGTGCTTGCACAGCAATGCTGTGGGGCGAAAATCAACCCCACAGCATTACTGGCCATGTGGATTACTCCCCGATGGCGCCGATGGGAACGATCTTGCCGTCCACCACCTTGTAGCCGTAAACGGTGGGGGCCTGAAGCTCGCCCTTCTCATCCCACTTGTAGTGCTTGCTCAATCCGTCCTTGTCATAGGTCTTGACCCATTCCAGCAGCGACGCGCGGTCCTGGTTTCCAGCATCGATGCCGGAGAGCAGAACGGTTGCGGCGTCGTAGCCTTCAATGGAGTAGGTTCCCGGGTCAATGCCGGCCAGCGCCTTGTAGTTCTTGGCGAATTCCGGAATCAGCTCACCGGGGATGCACGGGCAAGTGAAGTAGGCGTTCTTGGAAGCATCGCCAGCCTGCTTGATGAACTGGTCATCCTTGAGACCATCGGGGCCAATGAACGTTCCGGTGTAGCCCTTGTTGACCAGCTGCTGGTCAAACGGTGCACCTTCTGCGTAGTAGCCGGAGTAGAAGACGGCGTCGGCCTTGGAGTTCATGATCTTGGAGATCGTGGCCGAGAAGTCCTTCTGTCCCTGCGTGACCTTGTCAATGCCAGCCAATGCATCGCCGAGTCCTTCTTCGGTGGTCTTGCCCAGACCAATACCGTATTCGGAGTCATCCTGGACGAGGTAGACCTTCTTGGCCTGCAGCTTTTCAGTCATGAACTTTGCTGCTGCCGGTCCCTGAACTGCGTCATTGCCCAGTCCGCGGAAGAATGTTGTCCAGCCATTCTCGGTCAAACCCGGGCCAGTGGCCGCCGGGGTGACGTGCACCAATTTGACCTGCTCGAAGATGTTGCCCGTAGCCTTGGATTCGCCGGAGAACGGTAGGCCTACAACGCCAATAATGCCTTCTTCTTTGGTGGCCTGAGTGACCGGGCCGGTGGCCTTATTGGGGTCACCTTCCGTGTCAAACTTCTTGAACTGCACCTGGCAACCGGGGTTAGCCGCGTTGTGCTCGTTAATGGCCAGCTGCACACCGTTGAAGATGTTGATACCGAGCTGGGCGTTGGCTCCGGTTTGTGCACCAACGTAGGCCAATGTGGTGGTGTCGGCACAGGTGGCCTTACCATCGCCGGCGGGCAGGACCGCATCCTTAGGTGTCTCAATGCTGGTCAGCGCCGGAATATCAATGGCGTTACTGCTGCCGCCAGCCTCCGAGCTGCTTCCACCTTCAGGAGCCGCCGTGTTTGCACAGCCGGCGAGTAGCATCCCAAAAGTGGCGGCGGCCGCCAGCGTGGTCATAACTCTCTTGCGCGTCATTAATTAGCCTTCCAAAGTAAGCGCCAATACCCTCAGAACGCCGTCGTTCCGGGTGATACTGGCTTCACATGATCTCGACCCTACTCCGCGGTATGTGATACTCAGCACATTTTTTGCGTAAAGATCTGGTAACAGATGCCAATTCGCGTATTTATCTTGCCTTCTAGGACGTACGACGGCGTGTCTTGCGCAAGGTTCCTATTCTCACCCTTAATGTGCCCTCACCTCGTGCGAGCCAGCTTCGGGATTTCCCGCACCCGGAATTCTGGCCCGGTTCCTGGCCGGCTTCGCCCCGGATTCGCCACCCGGATTCGCCACCCGGAATCCAAATCGCAGATAACGCTAGAAAAACGCCGAAATCCTCGCATCAGCTGCTGTTTCGAAACTCTCGGTACGCATCAGCTGCTGTTTCGAACCGCCCCGTTCGCGTTCCAGGCAACAAAAAACCCGCCTCCACGAAGGAGACGGGTTCTTGCGGCGTGCTGTGCAGACTATACGGTCAGCGCTGCCAGGGTCTTGTTCAGCAAAGCCGACGGGCGCATGATCGCTGCAACCTTGGCTTCGTCGGGGCGGTAGTAGCCGCCCAGATCAACGGCAGAGCCCTGGACCTGTGCGAGTTCAGCAACGATTGCGTCCTCGTTGCTGGTCAGTTCTTCTGCCACGGCGGCGAAGGCTGCTGCCAGTTCGGCATCCACAGTTTGAGCTGCCAGTTCCTGAGCCCAGAACTTGGCAAGGTGGAAGTGGCTACCACGGTTGTCGAGTTCGCCTACCTTGCGCTTCGGGGACTTGTCCTGCAACAGGAACGTTCCGGTGGCGCGGTCCAAGGTATCGGCCAAGATCTGCGCGCGGGCATTGCCCTCAGTAACAGCGAGGTGCTCGAAGCTGACGGCCAGGGCAAGGAACTCACCCAATGAGTCCCAACGCAGGTGGTTTTCCTTCACGAGCTGCTGCACGTGCTTAGGAGCGGATCCACCGGCGCCGGTCTCGAAGAGGCCACCGCCTGCAATCAACGGAACGATGGAGAGCATCTTGGCACTGGTACCCAGTTCCAGGATCGGGAACAGGTCAGTCAAGTAATCACGGAGGACGTTACCGGTGACGGAGATGGTGTCTTCACCGCGACGGATGCGCTCAAGGGTGAAGGCGGTTGCCTTCTCCGGTGACAAGATCTGAATGTCCAAGCCATCAGTGTCGTGGTCCTTGAGGTACTCGTTGACCTTGACGATGAGGTTGGCATCGTGGGCGCGAGTCTCATCGAGCCAGAACACGGCCGGGGTGGCGGATGCGCGGGCACGGGTGACGGCCAGCTTGACCCAGTCCTGAACGGGGATGTCCTTGACCTGGCAGGCGCGCCAGATGTCGCCAGCTTCAACGTCGTGCTGGATCAACACGGTGCCGGCAGCATTGACGATCTGCACGGTACCGGTTTCGCTGAGCTCGAAGGTCTTGTCGTGGCTGCCGTACTCTTCGGCTGCCTGAGCCATAAGACCTACGTTGGGAACGGTACCCATGGTGGTGGGATCGAAGGCACCGTGTGCACGGCAGTCATCGATCGTAGCCTGGTAGACACCGGCGTAGCTGCTGTCAGGCAGAACGGCGAGCGTGTCATGCTCGCCACCGTCAGCACCCCACATGTGACCGGAGGTGCGGATCATGGCGGGCATGGAAGCATCAACAATGACGTCGGAGGGGACGTGGAGGTTGGTGATGCCCTTGTCAGAATCAACCATGGCCAGGGCCGGGCCGTTCTCGTAGCCGCTCTTGATGGCTGCTTCAACGCCAGCACGTACGTCCTTGGGCAGTTCGCCCAAGCCGTTGATGATGGAGGCCAAGCCGTTGGCTGGGCTCAAACCGGCAGCTGCCAGTGCGTCGCCGTAGTTGGCAAACAGTTCCGGGAAGTAAGCCTTGACCACGTGACCGAAAATGATGGGGTCTGAAACCTTCATCATGGTGGCCTTCAGGTGTGCCGAGAGCAAGATGCCCTCGTCCTTGGCGCGAGCAACCTGTGCGGCAAGGAACTCATCAAGTGCTGCTGCGCGCATCACGGTGCCGTCAACGATTTCGTTGGCCAGCACCGGCACGGATTCCTTGAGGACCGTGGTGGTGCCGTCTGCTGCAACGAACTGGATCTTCAGCTTGTCATCGGCTTCGATGACAACGGACTTCTCGTTGTGGCGGAAGTCGCCGTCGTCCATGGTGGCAACGTTGGTCTTGGAGTCAGCGGACCAGGCGCCCATGCTGTGCGGGTTGGCCTTGGCGTAGTTCTTGACGGACAAGGGTGCGCGGCGATCTGAGTTGCCTTCGCGCAGGACCGGGTTCACGGCACTGCCCTTGATCTTGTCGTAGCGCGCGCGAACGTCTTTTTCCTCGTCGGTGGAGGGATCGTCCGGGTAGTCCGGAAGCGCGAAGCCCTGGCCCTGCAGTTCGGCAATGGCTGCCTTGAGCTGCGGGATGGAGGCGCTGATGTTCGGCAGCTTGATGATGTTGGCATCCGGGCTCTTGGCCAGGGCACCCAATTCGGCCAGTGCGTCCAAAACGCGCTGCTCTTCATTGAGGTATTCGCCGAAAACGGAAATGATGCGACCGGACAAGGAGATGTCACGGGTTTCTACGTCTACGCCAGCGGTGGAGGCGAAGGCCTCAACAATCGGCAGCAGTGAGTACGTGGCCAACATGGGCGCTTCGTCTGTGAGGGTGTAAATAATTTTGGCCATGGGTGAAGCCTCTTTCCTGCGAAAATTCAGTGGATTACTTATGAATCTGGTGATCTTCTTTCCCTTCTAACTTACCCGAGAGAGCGGTTTTGGCCGCTATCGGGCCGTTTGGTGACGTACAGAGCAACTCACGCTGGAAGTGAACTTAGCCTTGCTTACTGTGCGAGGGAGAGGGTTTCGCCGTAGCGTAGAAGTCATGGAACTCAAAGGAAAACTCGCAGACGCCATCAACAACCAAATCACCCTCGAAATCCAGGCTTCAGTGGTTTACCGCCAGCTGGCCATCGAAATGGAAGTCCTTGACTTGCCCGGGATCTCGGGCTGGTTCTTGGCCCAGTCGGCCGAGGAGTTGGTGCACGCACAGAAATTCACCAGCCACATGACTGACCGGAACGCTGCACCCAAGATTGGCACCATCACGGCCCCGAACGTCATCATTAACTCGGTCTTGGAAGCCTTCGAGGCTTCCTTGGCCCACGAGCAGAAGGTTTCCGAGTCCATTCGTAACCTTTACCGCTTGGCCATGGCCGAGGGCGATATTGACTCCATCCCCCTGCTCAACTGGTTCGTCCAGGAGCAGTTGGAGGAAGAAGCTTCCGTCGGCGAGATTATTGGCCGTGTGAAGCTGATCGGCGCCGATGGCAACGGTCTGTTGCGTTTGGATGCCGAGCTCGGCGCCCGCGACGCCTCCGGCGAGTAACTCTCACCAGCCACACTCCCCCTCAGCTCTGCCTCAGCTCCAGAGGCTAAACGAAACGCTCGCTCATTAGATGAGCGAGCGTTTCGTTTAACTCCCCCAGATATGCGGGAGCGTTTTTTGGGGCTATGAACTTTATGGGTTGTTGAGCCCCTGCTGAGTAATGTTTTGCTGGTTTATGACTTGTTGGTTCAGGGCCTGTTGGTGGGCTTCGTTGTGAGCGTGCATGGCTGCATCGCCTGCATGCATGCCCGGCCCGCCCACCCCACCGGAATTCTTCGTTGAGACCGGGCGCATGGTCCCGTCGTCATCAACGCTCATGAGGATGTAGCGGCGGTTCTTCCCGCGGATCAGCATGACAACGGTGGTCACAATGCCCGCAACCACCAGAAGTGAGACAACAACAAAGAAGATAGTGAAGAACGTGTCAGAGAAAAGCATGTTCTCTAGCCAATTCCCCATGCCGTTGGATGTGGTGACGGTAATTTCTTCGAAGTCCTCCACGGCAACCCCTAGCGCGATCCGGTGGGCGGGATGGCCTGGCCGCCGGGGTGCGGCACGTGTTCTTGCGGCAGCGCTTCAGGCTTTGCGGAGCGGAAACGGCCCACGATCAGCAAGACCACAAGGGCCACCAGAATCAGCACGAACGCCCCGATCACGATGGTCATACCCAGCGCATCAGTCATATTCTTCACCCCAAAAAAGTTGAATAGTTTTGCTTCTTCTTCGAGTATGGCACCGCCTCAGCAGGAGAATTTCAAGCTGTGGCGCGAGTCGTAGAACATGGTCCAAACGGACGACGGCGGGAGGGCACCTTCGCCAAAGCAGCATGAAGCCGGGCTAAAAGTAGACCCCTGATCTGTGGCCCAGATCCACAGCTACGATAATGAGTTCGTTATCGCGGAGATCACAGATGACCCTGTAGTCACCGATCCTGTACCGCCACAGACCAGCAAGATTCCCAGTCAGCCCCTTGCCCAGGACGCGAGGATCATCCGATGCGGCAACGTCATCGAGATAATTGACGATCTTGGCGGCAATAGGACGGTCTAGTTTCTTTAGGCTTTTGAGAGCGTCTCGGTCATATTCAATCGTCCAGGCCAAGTTCTTGCCTTACCTCAGCGCTGGAGAGCGTGTCACGTTTACCAGCGCGAAGATCGGTGGCCCTCTGGGCAACCGCATATTCCCATTCGAGACGATCCAGCCCGGAGGTGATGAGCTCTCGCAGGTAGAACGATTTGGGGCGTCCTGTAGCCGCCGCGAGCCGGTCAAGACGGTCTTCAGTTTCTGGTGGAAGCCGAACCGTGGTTGGCATGAGCCGTTTCCTTTCGTGAATACGTGTATTCACAAGACTACGCTGGTTCCCTCGCACCGTCGAGGGGAGCTCGCAGCCACTCATGGCCAACAACAGCCCACAACAGCCCACAACAGCCCACAACAGCCCACAACAGCCCACAACAGCCCACAACAGCCCACAACAGCCAACAACAGCCAACAACAGCCAACAACAGCCAACGACGGCGGGAGGTCACCTTTTCACAAAAGGTGACCTCCCGCCGTCGTACTTCAGGGGAAAAACTAGCGGCGCATCGCTATCACGATGCCCACCAACAGGGCCAGAAAAGCTAGCATCGCCACGCCGATGAACAGCCTGGCGAGCACGCCGGGCTCCCCCAGCAGCCCATCGCGCATATTAGTGGAAGAAGTGGCGCGCACCGGTGAAGTACATGGTGATGCCGGCTGCGTTTGCCGCCTCAACTACTTCGGCGTCGCGCACGGAACCGCCCGGCTGGACCACGGCGCGAACACCGGCGTCGAGCAGGATCTGCAGACCGTCGGCGAACGGGAAGAACGCATCCGAGGAAGCCACGGCGCCGATGGAGCGCTGTGCGGAGGTACCGGTGGTGCCTGAGGCGCCGCCGGCTGCGTCAACATCGGATTCCACCGTGACGCCGAGCGTGTTAGCGCGCTCAACAGCCAGCTTGCAGGAGTCAACGCGGTTGACCTGGCCCATGCCAATGCCCACTGCGGCACCGTTGTTGGCGAGCAGAATGGCGTTGGACTTGGCGGCGCGGACAGCGGTCCAGGCGAACTTCAGATCCGCCAGAGTGGCGGCGTCGGCGGGCGCGCCGGCGGCGAGGGTCCAGTTGGCGGTGTCGTCGCCGTCGGCGTCAACCTTGTCGCTCATCTGGACCAGCATGCCGCCGGAAACCTGGCGAACCTCGGCCGGGTAGCGGCCGTACCCCTCGGGCAGGGCGAGCAAGCGGATGTTCTTCTTCGCGGAGAGGATCTCCACTGCTTCGGGCTCAAAGTCCGGGGCGATGACCACCTCGGTGAAGATGCCGGCAACTGTGCGGGCCATGGCCGCGGTGACGGTGCGGTTCGCGGCAATGACGCCACCAAAGGCGGAGAGCGGATCGCAGGCGTGAGCCTTGGCGTGCGCGTCGGCGATGGCGTCCACGGCATCCGGGGAGGCCACGGCCACGCCGCACGGGTTGGCGTGCTTGATGACGGCGACGGCCGGCTCATCGAAATCGAAGGCTGCGCGCAGGGCGGCGTCGGCGTCAACAAAGTTGTTGTAGCTCATGGCCTTGCCGTGGAGCTGATCTGCCTGGGCAATGCCCGACGGCGCACCCTTGTCCACATACAGCGCTGCCTGCTGGTGGGGGTTCTCTCCGTAACGGAGCACCTCGGAGCGTTCCAGCGAGTAGCCGGCGTAGGCGGGCCAGTCGATAACTCCGTCGCCGTCTTCGTCACGGAACTGGGATGCGGTCCAGGCTGCCACGGCGTTGTCGTACGAGGCGGTGTGAGCGAAAGCTGCGGCGGCCAAGCGCTGGCGGGCGCCGAGTGTGAAGCCGCCTTCGGTAGCGGCGGCAATGACGGAGCCGTACTTGGCCGGGTCAACAACAACCGCTACGGACGGGTGGTTCTTGGCTGCGGCGCGGACCATGGAGGGGCCGCCAATATCGATCTGTTCAACAACAGCGTCCTGGCTGGCGCCGGAATTGACGGTGTCAACGAACGGGTACAGGTTCACCACTACGAGATCGAAGGGCTCAACGTGCATTTCTTCGAGCTGGTGCACGTGGTCCGGCAGGCGGCGGTCAGCCAGGATGCCTGCGTGGATCAGCGGGTGCAGTGTCTTCACGCGGCCGTCGAGGCACTCCTGAAAACCAGTCACCTCAGATACTTCGGTTACCGGGATGCCCGCTGCGGCGATCTTGGCGGCGGTAGACCCGGTGGAAACAATGGCAACACCGGCGGCGTGCAGGCCCGTGGCCAACTCCTCCAAACCGGTCTTGTCGTAGACCGAGATCAAAGCTCGGCGAAGGGGAACGCGGTTAACGGGAACGCTGGTCACAGAAAATCTCCAAGGGTGGCTTGATGGTGGCGACGCTCATAAGTTTATGCCACGAGAGCGCCGGTATGATCTCCCTTATGACATCCCGTGATCTACGCCACGCGCCCTTCGCTGCCCAAAGCGGCTCCCCCGCAGTTTCGCGTGAACCTTACGCGGAGGATCCGGCGACGCCAGCTAAAGAGGCAACCCTTCCCGCAGATCTCCCCCGCCTGATCAATTCGGTCATCCTTCCCGGTTTTTTTGGCACAACTGTGCCACAGTGGCTGGAAGCGGCCCTCGAGAACGGGCTGGCCGGCGTCGTCTATTTCTCTCACAACATTGACCCGGACGCGCCGGAGCAGGTCTCTGCGCTCTCCGCAGCCATCCGCGCCGCCAACCCCAGCGCCGTCATTGGGGTCGATGAAGAAGGCGGCAACGTCACGCGTTTGCAGTCTCGCGACGGCTCCACCATTCCCGGTGCCGCAGCGCTGGGTGCTTTGAATGAGTTGGACACTACCGAGGCCGCCGGCCGCGCCATTGGCCAGCTGTGCCGCGGTGCCGGGATCAACTTGACCATCGCCCCGGTGGCCGACGTCAACACCAATCCGCTCAACCCGGTGATCGGGGTGCGGGCTTTCGGCGCCGACACCGCGCTGGTCAGCGCCCACACCGCAGCTGCGGTCGCCGGCATCCAGAGTCTGCGCGTGGCCGCCTGCGCCAAGCACTTCCCCGGTCACGGCGATACCGTTGCCGATTCCCACATGGACACCGCCCGCGTGGATCTGACCATGGCGCAGATGCGCCAGTTCCATCTCCCTCCGTTTCAGGCAGCCGTGGACGCCGGGGTGGCCGCCATGATGAGCGCGCACATCATCATCCCCGAACTCGGCGAGGCGCCCGCCACCCTCAACCCGGCTGCGAGCGCGCTGCTGCGCACCATGGGTTACGACGGCGTGCTCATCACCGACGCGCTGGACATGGCTGCCGTGCGCGCAACGGTCGGCCCCGGCGAGGGCGGTGTGCTGGCGCTCTTGGCCGGCAACGATCTGCTCTGCGTGGGCAATCCACTGAACGCGTACACCACGGGCCGCGATGACGAGTCCTGCTATACCGAGGTGTACGATGCTCTCTTCGCTGCCGCCATCTCCGGCCGGCTGCCGGTGGAGACGTTGCGCCGCGCCGCAGCTCGGGTGCAGGCGCTGGCGCGGTGGACTGCGGAGGAAGTTACCGAAGCTTTGGAGGTCACTGAAGCGTCCGACGACGTCGATTGGGTTTCGGTTGCGGCGCGCGCCTGCCGCGTTGACACGCCGGGCAAAAAGCCTGTGCTCACCGGTGCTGGGTCCGTCACCTTGGTGGATGCTCGCACCGGTCATAATATGGCAGCCGGCCCCACCGAAAACTATTTGACTCGTGCGTTGAACAACTACGGTGTGGAGGAGCTGCAGGCCTCAGAGCTCTCCAGCGCCGAGCTTGAGGTGGCCCTGATGCAGGCCCAGGCCAACCCTGCTGGCAGCAGCGCGGTGCTGGTTTTAGTTGACTCGTTGGCTTCGGCTGATCAGCTGGAAACCCTTGAGCTGATCCTTGCCACCGCACCCCAGGCGGTGTGCATCAACGCTGGTCTGGTACCAGGATCCACGCCCACCCGTTTCCCCACCATTCACGCTCACGGATTCAGCCGCGTCACCGCCCAGGCCGTGGTCCGCGTGCTGGAATCCAGCTAGCAAGGTCCCGACCCGGCCCAACGCCCCACATGCACGCCCCACATGCACGCCCCACCTGCGTCCAGAAGGAATCCCATGAACACCCCCAAGAACTCTGAAACCACCATCGACTCCGTCCGCGCCGAGATTGGCACGCTCGTCACCGAGGCCGCCAACCCAAAGTATCCGGATCTCGCGGCCCTATCCACGCAGGAGCTCGTTGCCGGGATGAATAGCGAGGACACGCTGGTCCCTGCCGCGATTGAACGCGCCCAAGAAACCATCGCCGCCATCATCGATCAGATCGCAGCCCGCATGCAACGCGGCGGCCGCCTCATCTATGTGGGTGCCGGAACTCCAGGTCGCATGGGCATCTTGGACGCCAGCGAATGCCCACCCACTTTTGGAACCGACCCGTCCCTAGTGGTCGGCGTGATCGCCGGCGGCCAAGCAGCCGTGAACCAAGCGGTAGAAAACGCCGAGGACAGCGAGGAAGCCGGTGCCGCAGACATGGCCGCTCTCACTCTGAGCGCCAACGATTCCGTGGTAGGCATGGCCGCTTCCGGCCGCACCCCCTACGTGATCGCCGCCATTAAGGCCGCCCGCTCACAGGGCGCCTACACCGTTGGCTTCTCCTGCAACACGAACTCACTCCTTGGCGCCGCAGCTGACACCGCACTGGAGATCGAGGTGGGCCCCGAATTCCTCTCCGGCTCCACCCGCCTCAAATCCGGCACCTGCCAAAAGCTGGTCTTGAACATGATCAGCACCATCACCATGGTCCGCCTCGGCAAAACCTACAAAAACGTCATGGTCGATCTGCGCGCCACCAACGCCAAACTCCACGCACGCAGCGAACGCACCCTCATGCGCGTCACCGGCTGCGACGCCGCCTCCGCCACCACTGCTCTCACCGCAGCCGGCGGGCACGTCAAGACTGCCATCCTCGCCATCATGACCGGCCTTCCCGCCGACCAGGCAGCCACCCTGCTCGCCGAGAAAGCTGGCTTCCTCCCGGTGGCCATTGACGCCAGCACCGAATAACATGACACCCACTAGTACGACGACGGATCTCCCCTCATGAGCTCCCCTCACCTTTCTTCCACGCTGGCTCCTACGCTCTCCTCACGGACACAGTTGCGCGATGCTCTTCAGCGCCTGCTGGATGAGGCGCTCACTGACGGTATTGCACCTGCCGTGAGCTGCGCCGTCGTGCTTGGCGGCAGTGACCTGCCTGTCCTCACGGCTGGAACGGCCGGGCCGGATACCTTCTTTGATCTTGCCTCGATCACGAAACTCTTCACCACCGTCACGGCGTTGGCGCTGGTGGACAGCGGGGTACTTGCACTGGATGCACCTCTTGGGCGGCACTTGCGTTCTTACTCCCGCGGGGAGAAGTCCGCTGTGACGCTACGGCATCTGCTCACGCACACGTCTGGGCTGCCGTCGGAGTGGAGAGGCTGGCAGGAGAGCTTGTCGCAGGGGCGCGACTTCCAACGCACAGAGTTGGTCGCCGATCTGCTGACACTGGATTTGGACGCCGCCCCGGGGACTCACTTTGAGTATTCTTGCGCGGGATTCAACACGGTTATGGCTCTGGCCGAGCACGTCACTGGCACGCCGTGGGCGGAACTGGTGCAGTACTGGGTGTTGGAACGACTGGCCACGCATGACATCACGGGAAGTCCCCGCCTTGAGCAGTGTGCCCCTACCGAATTCGCGCCGGGTCTGGGCCGTGGGGTGGTGCAAGGGATTGTCCATGACGAGGCCGCGTGGTCGTTGGGTGGTCTCAGCGGCAACGCCGGGATGTTCGCCACCGCCGACGGGCTGCGAGTTTTTGGCGCCGCTGTACTCGCGGGCTTGCCGGGGATCCTCTCCCCCGCCCTTGCGGCAGAGATGTGGCGAGACCAGTTACCTGACATGTTGGGCTCTCACTTCAACCCCGTCGAGCCCGGTTTTGGCCAGGGACTGGGGCTGCGCATCAACCAGCAGCGGTGGATGGGCGCCCTAGGCTCGCAAGCCCGCGGGCACGGCGGATTTACCGGCACCTCATTGTTGGTGGACAAGAACAAAAACGTAGCGATTGCGCTAGTGTCTAACCGCGTGCACCCCAGCCGGGACGGGGATGACGCGACGGGCCTGCGTAAGTCTGTGTCCGACGTCGTCTATTCTTTTGCCTAGCGAAGCTGTGCCGCATCAGAAGCTGTGCCGAGTGAAAAGGAGGGCGCTGTGAGTGCCCCACAAATAGCCTTGACCGGCGACCGGGTTGTCCAAGAGTTGCCCTGGAAATGGCGAGTGCAGGGCAGCATTTTCCTTATTGGCGGGCTCGGCTTCATGTTCGACGCCTGGGATGTGACGCTCAATGGTTTTCTGATTCCGCTGCTGTCCAAGGAATGGGGACTATCGCCTGGGCAGGCTGCGTGGATTGGTACTGCGAACCTGATCGGCATGGCCGTGGGCGCCTTTGCGTGGGGGTCTATTGCGGACATTATTGGGCGCAAAAAAGCCTTCACGCTGACGTTGCTCATCTTCTCGCTGTTCACTGTGCTGGGAGCTTTCTCAAACGAGATCGTACTGTTTTGCGTGTTCCGGTTCATGGCTGGTTTTGGTCTGGGCGGCTGTATCCCGGTGGATTACGCGCTGGTAGGCGAGTTCACGCCGCGCAAACACCGCGGCCGGGTCCTGACGGCCATGGACGCATGGTGGCCCATCGGCGCCTCGCTATGCGGCGTGGTCTCTGCGCTGCTCATGGCATGGTTTGGTGACTGGCGCTTTTTGATGCTGGTCATGGTTTTGCCTGCGCTGCTGGTTTTTTGGGTCCGGGTGGGTGTTCCGGAGTCCCCGCTGTATCTGGTGCGGGCAGGCCGGCCAGCCGAGGCTAAAGCCGTGATTGATTCTTTGATCAAACGGACCGGGGCCGATGTTGGAGACTGGGTGCTACCTGATCCGGCCACTGCACCAAAGCTCTCGTTGGGCAAGGTCACCGACCAGCTGGCGGGTCTGTGGCGTTTCAACTGGCGCATCACCGGCGTTGCGTGGTCGCTGTTTCTGACCATCTTGTTGGTGTATTACGGAGCGCTGACCTGGATGCCGTCCATTCTGGTATCCACCGGTTACGCCGAAAACAAGGCCTTCATGGCGACGGCGGCCATGACCGGCATTGGTTTACTCGGCGTCATTGCCGCTGCCCTGCTCGTGGAGCGGGTAGGGCGAAAATGGATCCTAGCCATCACTGGACCGTTGGCTGCGCTTTCACTGGTGATCTTCGCCCTGGTACTGGACGCTCCGGTGGCCTCACAAATCTGGTTGCTGGTGTTTGGCTTTGTGGTTCAAGTGGCCATCCCGGTCCTCTATACATACGTGTCTGAGCTGTACCCCACGCATCTGCGGGCCACGGGCTTCGGGTGGGCCTCCACCATCTCGCGCGTGGGCGCCGGATTGGTGCCGTTGATCTTCGGCTCCATCCTGTGGCCGGTGCTAGGACTGCCGCTGACGTTCGCGCTGACCGGTGGGCTAGTGCTGCTGGCCGTGATCTGGATGGCGATCTCGGCACCCGAGACCAAGGGCGCGGCGCTGGATTAGGCCGCCGGTGGCACAGCCGTCGTCGCCTGCCCCTCACGCCCGCCCCCGAATTCGAGTTGCCATTAGATGTTGATGTTTTTCGTTAACATCAACATCTAATGGCAACTCGAATTCAGGCGGCATCGATTCGCCTGTGGATAACCCGAAAACGGTCAATTTTCCGGGAAACAATTGGGTATGCGTCGAATTGAGCTTCCATCTCACCTCCTCCTGAGGTCGTTCACGGTCATGAGCTCAGACGCTGCCGGAATTACCCGTCAACGCACCCGGGCAGGCGATTTGATCCACGTCTCCCGTGGTATTCGACGGCCCATCGCGGTCGTTACCCAAGGCACGGCAGCCTTGGCAGCATATACGGAGATTAATCCTCGAAGCGTACTGAGTCATGGCACTGCCGCGCGAGTGTGGGGAATCCCCCTACCGGTTCGAGAACAAAATGACGCACAGATCCACATAGCGAACCCAGTTCCATTGAGAGCCCCCCGGCGCGCAAATGTGTTGGGACACCGCCTAACTCTCTACCGCGGAGAGGTCTGGAACAAGAACGGTGTCCGTCTCACAAGCCGGGCTCGGACGTGGCTTGATCTAGCCTCAAGCCTGTCCTTGAAAGACCTAATCGCGGCCGGTGATTACTTAGTTTGCAGCCACGGAGCCGAATTCCCAGCCCCCCGCGAACCGAAGTGCACCGTTGATGATCTGGCGGAGGTGATCGCGCACCACCCCGGTATACGTGGCCTGCGCAAAGCCCGTGCTGCGTTGGAACTCATCCGTGTCGGCGTGGACTCGCCTCCGGAGACTTTCATGCGGCTCGCATTGGTTGAGGCAGGGCTTCCCGAACCTGAAATTAACGAGTTGGTACGCGACGAGTTTGGCAGGGCGGTGCTCTGGCCCGACGGCGCCTACCGTAAGTATCGAATTAGCCTTCAGTACGACGGTGGCCACCACAATGATCCACGTCAATATCAGCATGACATTCAGCGGCTGGAAACCACTAGGAGTCTAGGTTGGGAAGAAATCCGGATCGCAAGTGCCGATCTGCGCGGCGAGGACCCTGCAGCTGTCCGCAAAATTGCGGCAGCTTTGAAGGCAAAAGGCTGGCGTTCACCCTAGTCAACTTCGATGTGACACTTAATGTTGATGTTGGCGCAAAACATCAACATTAAGTGTCAACTCGAATTCAGACGGTGGCGTGAGCCCCGCCACCCTGGGACCGGCGCATCACTGCAACAGCGTTCAGCCCTCAGGGTTCATCCACCTTCGGCAGGTAGTCTATTGCCGACCATTTCATTCAACCTGGAGGACTATCCATGAACGCCCTGCTTCCCACCGCCTTCGCTACTGCCGGACTGCTTGGCGGTTACCAAACGGCACGTGCCACCAAGAACCGGCAGCTGGGCGGCGCCGTGCTGGCAGCCGCGGGTGCCGCAGCATTCATGGGTTGGCGCAAAAACGCCGGGACCACAACCGCTATTGCCCTGACCCTCACCTATGTAGCGGCCTTTGGCGGTTCACACCCGTTGGCAAAGAAGATGGGTTCTTGGCCGGCCGTCTACACCGTCACGGCCGCAACTGCTGTGGCCTCTTTGGCGTTTGGCCGCCCCAAAAAGTAGTCCTTGGGGTTCTTTGGCTGGGGCCGGGCGGGTGCTGGGCATCACTCCACACGCGCTATAGACCCACGCGCCGTAGACTGGGATACTTGGCTTCCGCTCGCGCCGCTTCCCCCCACCGAAAGAACTCATGGATCTCGCATCCGATACCACCGGTTTTCTGCACAGCTTCTGGATCTATTTGCTGGGCGGTGGCTTCGTCATGGCCTCAGCCATCATCCCGCCCATCCCCAGCACCACGGTCTTCGTCGCCCTGGGTGCCATTGCCGGGCTCGACGGCGGACCCGCTGCGGTGCCGCTGGTTCTCGCCATGATGGCAGGTGCCGTGGCCGGAGATTTGCTCACTTATTGGGGCACCAGGTTACTGGGCCACACACGCTGGGGTTCGAACCGGGGTCCCCGGCGGCAACGAGCCGTGGACGCGGCCACCCGCAGACTGCGCCAACGGCCGTTTATATTCATGCTCACCTCACGGTTCATTCCGCTGGGCCGGCTCTCCTCCAACATTGCCGCCACGATAGCTGGCTACCCGCTGCGAGCATTTACCGTTTTCTCGTTGGTTTCGGCTGGGATTTGGTCGCTGTACTCGGTGGGTATTGGTATTCTCACTCAATTCTGGCCGGGCATCTCTACCCAAGTGGCCGTCATCATTGCGATCGCGTTTTCACTGGCCCTAGGATGGCTCCTTGGCAAAGTCTCCACGTGGTTACTCGACCGCAAAAAGGCGAGGGAAATACCCGCCGTCGTTCGCTAGTTAGGCGTAACTCAGCTACTTACCAGGTCAGGCGCGGGCCAGGTCTCCCAAAACTTTGATGAGCAGTTCACGCTCGGCCACCTTGATGCGCTCGTGGAGGGAATCCTCGGTGTCCTCGGGGAGAACGGCCACCGGCGTCTGGGCGATGATGGGACCCGTGTCCACGCCGGCGTCCGCAAAGTGCACGGTACAGCCAGTGACTTTCACCCCGTAAGCCATGGCGTCGCGGACACCGTGGGCGCCGGGGAACGCCGGCAGGAGCGCCGGGTGCGTGTTGACGTACCGGCCCTCGAAAGCGTTGATGAAGCCGGGGGCTACGATTCGCATGAATCCGCTGGAGATCACGTAATCGGGTTTGTAGGAAGCTACCTTTTCCAGCAGTGCCGCGTCCCAGTCGGTGCGGGTGGCGTAGTCCTTGAAGTTCACAACGAAGGTTTCAAGGCCGGCGTCGGAGGAGCGCTGGATGCCAAAAGTGTCGGGCCTGTCGGCACCCACCGCAGCAATTTCCAAGGGCAGGCTGCCGTCGGCGACGGCGTCGATCACGGCTTGAAGATTTGAACCGGTTCCAGAGACTAAGACAACTATGCGCATGCCCTCAATTTTAGGGGCAAGGGACGGGCATGCCCTATTCGGGGTGCTCGTCACCACGGCGGGGTAGTGCCATCGATGGGCGTTCGCCCTCTAGCCACGGCCCGGCTAGTGCGCCGATCATGACACCGACAGCCACTTCAATTCCTAGCCACATCGCCGCGCTCAGCGGATCCGGACCCACGTGGGTAAACCGTCCAATGCCAAGCGATCCTTGAGAGATCCAGAACAAGATCCCGCTCAGGAAAGCTGTCACCGCACCAATGGCCGCGCCAAGGAAAAGTGTGGAGACCGGCAGGGAGATCCAGCGCTGACGGACTTTGAGTGAGAACCACTCGTCAAAGTGGTTTTCACCGGCACGGAAAAACCACCACCCGGCGAGGACACCGGCGACTACGGGAATGCTCAGGGCGGCGTACCCCCAGGACAAATCACCAACGGGCAGTGCTGCCAACAGTGGAATGGGCGGCACTGGTGCCACGCTGGTGGCGAGCGGAGAAACGGTAGAACCAACGCCCAAAGCGAAGCCGTCCCCACCCGTCCAGGCCAGGGTCCAGATGGTCAGGTTGGGCATGAATCCTAGTTGGGCCAGGGTCAGTGCTGCGCCTCCCACTGCTCCGGGACGTAATGCTTGGTAGACACCGACGATGTCGTTCCAGCGCACCATGATGGTGATGGTTAGCAGCAAAGCTGAGAGGGAGAGCGCAGCCATGGTCGCCACAAAACTGGCCCGCACGGCCGAGACTGCATAGGATCCAGCCCATCGTTGGTCTTGGCTGGTTCGAGAGATCCAGTCTGCGGCGTTGACTCCGATAAGTCTGCCCCAGGACCCCGCCTCAAGCCGGATGCCGATGATGAGGCCCGCCCCGGCAGGGATAAGCGGGATCAAGGTGCTGGCGATCAGTGGAGCGCTGACTTCGGGTGAGCTACAGACAAACGCGGTGGCCAATCCGGCGCCGGCGTAAACCGCCAGCGCGCCGAACAAGGGCTGCCATAACTGGTCCGTGTAGCAGGCGCGAGCCAGGCGGCGTCCGGAACGCCACGAAAGTAAGAAGGGAATCAGCGCCAGCCCCAGCGGCAAAAGACTGAACAGGCCTGTTTCCAGTGATGCAGAACTGGGTCCGCTGGACTGTGTCAGGTCCAGGGGAACACCGTGGCCAAGCAACCAGATATGGCCACCTAAACGGGCCGCGACAGAAACGTCCTGCTGCGCAAAGCCTCCCGTGAACCAGGTCGCCGCCAGTGGAATAGCGACCATGAGCGCCGAGATCACGTACATTTGGGTGGCTTCGAAAGCCCCCTGCAGCCACAGCGGCATGGGTATTCCGTTGCGCTGGGGCTGGTCCGCTTTGCTGTTCATCGTCTTCAATGGTGCCACATGGCAGGCCGTGGGCTGGCCAACGGCGCTGGTTGAGTTGGACACAGGGCTACAGAGGCCGTTCGGGACCCGGAACGGAAGCTGAAACCGCGGCTTAAACGGCGCCCTTGCGGGTTCCTAAGCGGCTTTGGCCGCTAATCCACGGTTCCCGTGAGTTCATCCGACTCTTCTATGTCTGTCAAGCCGCATTTTGAAGGGTTCTATTTTTCGCTGATGCGGTGAGGATGCGGAAGACTTTTCGGGCGAGGTAGCGTTTGATGCA